>CALAEX010000073.1 GCA_937891165.1 uncultured Lachnospiraceae bacterium
CCTACGGCACAATAACAATAAGCGGATAATGGTAACTCTATTTCCTCTCTGTTTCCCTCAGCATCCAATGTTCTATTTATTAAAGCTATCTTTTTCTTATAATTACGAATAAAATAATAATCGTTCCAACCACTTGTTGTCATAGATTTTTCATCTACTACTGGCTCTGTTTCTCCAAAAGGTAATTGATAGTAATTTACACTATAAACCGTTTCTCCTTTTTCTTCTCTTTCTCTTACTAGATAAGAAAAATAAACACTACTTTCTCCCACTCCTAATTCATGTTTCTCCGAATTTTCCATACTTCCAGCAGCATAAACTAATTCTACCGTACCACTTGCTGGAGTATAACAATAAATATCTCCACTCTGCATCCCTTGTAACTCATACTGGTTATAACTATCTACCATAAAATAAATCGAACCTTGATAAGGATAAATTTCTTTCACAGGCATGGCTACTGCTAAAGCTACTTCTCCATTCTTAATTCGATATAAAAAATTATCTTTCGTTTGATTGACAAAATAAATTACTCCTGTACTTTCATCTAAACAAAACAAAGAACTATCCGAAAACCTCATACGATTAAACGAGTTATACCTATCACTTGACTCTAAAGGTTCTAATTGCTCTAACACTTCACAAAGTCCCTCTGTTTTTGTAATTACTTTTTTACTAGAATTTTCCTCTTTGGAATTCTCTTCTCTTTTTTGAAATATTGCTACTTGTGTTATAATTGGTTCTTCCTCTATTATTTCTACAGTAGGAGTTGGTGTCTTATCTGTAGAATTACCTTCTGTGACACAGCCTGTCATACCTAATATTAGGATACTAATTCCTAAACAAAAATACCTTTGTTTTTTCATAAAACATTTACTCCTTTTGATATATTTTTTATTCTCTATTGTTACTGTATCATTCATATATGAACTAGAAATGTCCAAATTGTAAACGAATTGTAAACAAATTGTAAACTATTTTCCTTATAAAACTATCTCTCCTCTTTACTATCAAGTAATAGCAAATAGTAAAAGATACTTTCTAAAAATCTTTTGATAAGTAAAACAATAAAAGGCACTCTGAAAACAGAATCCATCAAAGTAAATCTTTTATTTTATCTATTTTCTGATTGCCCTTTATTGAGTTATATTTTTAACCAAATAAAACTTCTTTACTTATTCCTTTAAATAAATTTCTAACCTTCGTTCCGCTTCCTTTACCATTTCTTCTAAGGTTATTTCACCTTCCAAATAATCATTAAAGGCCTCTTGATATACTACTTCTTCCATTGCAAAATAAATTTCTCCTGTTGCATATAAATCATAACATTCTTGAATAAATGGTGTATCTATATAAGTAGTAGCATCTGCTAGTAAAAATGAATTTTCTAATGTCATTAAATATCTACAAAGTATAGAAATATAAGCCAATGTTGCTTCTAAATTTTCTGATTGTGGATTCACTGCAAAAAACGTAACTGTACCAAGATTTGGTATTCCTTCTGCTATTTTAGGTACATCCATAACTCCTACTCTCTCAGAAGCTTCTGCTGTTTCTATCGAACTTGCATAGTCAAATAAAAAGTTTTGGAATGGAACATAGTCATAAAAAAACTCTGGTAGAATTTCAAAAGCATTTTCTTTAGAAACAATATAATCCATATTTTCTCCTAATGCATCATACAGACTTTTGAATTGTTTTGCATGACGTTGAAACACTTCCGTATCAAAAGAATCTTCACTATAAAAATATTGCCCAAAAAATTCACTCACTATTTTTACATTTAAAATCTTTCCGACATCTTCTTGTTCTGCACGTTCTGTAAAAGCTAGAAACTCTTGATAATCCATCGTAGAAAAATCAACTCCTTGTGCTTCACAATACACTTTATCATATAAAAGAAGTGGCATGTCCAAACGAATTGGCAACATCCAAATATCTCCTTCCTCATTGATAGCAACCTCTTTTAAATTTGGAAAACAAGCATCTAAATATTCTTGTACTCCAGCTACTTCATTCAAAGCATAAAAAGCTCCATTTTTTCTAATATTATAAGAATTCTGATATCTACTATTTAACAAATATAAATCAAAATCTGAGTCCCTTGCCAATACTTTTAAAGAAAAAGTCTCCATATCCACTTCTTCTCGCAACATTTGATATCCACAACCATACATCTGTACAGCATCTACCTCATTGACTAATAAATGAATCGTCTTATTTTCTCTTAATGTATCCGTAACACAAATTCTCTCTACGATACTTTCTTCATAATCATAATAGAAAGCAAAGCCTTTCCTATATACAGCTTCTCTCCAAATACTAGAACGGTCTGTTGTAATTTGTGCCTCCATTCCATCTACTGTTCCATAATATAACATGGAATTTCTCAAAAACAAATATCCATCTTCACAAGAACTCAAACTCCTCATTGGAGATAAACTAGATTTCCAACCTGCTTTTTTCAATGTTTGTTTTTGTGGAGAAAACTCTAAAAATCCAAAGCCCTGTTCTTCCTCATAGTAATAAATCATTAAAGTATCCTCTTTTGTTTTAAAAATATCTAGTGGAAGAGTTATATCTAAAAATTCTACTTGTGGTGTTTGCTCTACTCTAGACATTCGAGCAATTACTTCTCCTGTATAAGGCAGACTTACGTTTTCTGGAACGACAAATGAAACATCTTCTGCCATCGGAGACTTACCAAAGAAATAAAAGTAATCTTCTATAATTGCCATTTTAGAAATATAATAAAAATCTTCTATTGTAATCACTGCTTGTTCGCTTACTTTCCAAGTGGTAAGGTCAATCGCAACCAAAACTTCTCCTTTTCCAGTCACAGGAACAACACAATACAACGTTCCATCTTCAATTACCATAGCATGTACAACAGCATTTCCTAATGTAATATCCACTTGTTGAATACAAGTGCCATCTAAATCATAAATACAAAATCGCTGAGTCCCTTCTTCTGTTTGAGAATCAGAACTAATAAAATCGGAAGTATAAAGTAGTCCATTTTCATCTACAGTAATAATATCTACTTGTTCTGTACCAGCATAATGAAATTTTTCTGGTTCGATTGCTAAAGTTTCTACTTCTATGTTAGGACCTTTTTGACAACCTGCAAATAATAAGCAAACAATTGCTAATTGTATTACAAGTAAAATTCTTCTACCTATTTTCATTTTATATCCCCTTTTTTATATTGATTGCCATCTATCAGATATTCGTACTCCACTTTGCTACTTACTTATAACGAAATAACCCCATTTATTTTATCAAATCCTCTGCTTTTATTATCGCAGTTCTCGAATTGTCCATCGTATCTGTTTGAAGACGCACTAAATTCTTTTTTGTATCAGTCATATATTGCTTTTCAGAATACAATCCATAAACTTGTGTTCCGTCGGTATATAATCTAGAAATAATGTATGGCTTATCATTATAATGGATAGTACCAAAAGTTATTTCTCCACTTTGTAAATCCATGCGATATAAATACTGTCCTGTAGTTACCCAAAGAGCATCTTCTGTCATCACAAACCATTTCATAATTCTTACCGTATAATCCTTTAAATCTGCTTCTATCACAGTTTCTCCTTGTAACTTCTTGATTGCTTCCAAAAAATCATAATAGATAGTTTCTTTTGTTTGCAAGTTCGTACAAGAAATGCTCACTTTCTCCCTAGAATATAACATCTCATCTACTACACACAAACAAGCACTTCCCACAGATAGTTCTATTTGTTCTCTTGTTCCATCTTCTTGTTCTACTCGATGAAATAAAGTTATTTTTCCATTGAGGTAACCAAGATAATAGTCCTTCCCACCTTTTCTTACTGTACACTTACTATCTTGTATTGGTTCTGTTGCTCCAAACGGTAAGTAATAATAAAACCATTTTATCCTATTTTGTTCTTCTGCTTTAACTTCATGAGAAAAATAAATTCCGCTTTCTTCTACAAATAACTTATGTCCATAAGAATTCTCTATCGCACCTGCTGCATATACTAATTCTACTGCTCCATTTGACGGAGTATAGCAATAAATATCTCCACTATGCATTCCTTGTAATTCATATTTACTATAATCATTTACCATAAAATAAATAGAATCTTTATACGGATATAATTGTTTCACTGGCATAGCCACAGCTAATGCTATTTCCCCTTCTTTCATTCGATATAAAAACCAATCCTTATCTTGTCCTTGATTAACAAAATAAACTACTCCCGTCCTTTCATCCACACAAAATAAAGAAGTACCTTCCATTCCTATGGTATCGTCTGGTGATGCCATTCGATTAAAAACATTATATCCTGTTACAACATCGTTTGCTTCTTCTAATACTTCGCAAAGACCATCTGTTTTTGTTATGATTTTAGAATCAACTTCTTCGACTTCTTTCTCCCTCTTTTTAAATATCGCCTGCTCTGTTTCCATCTCTTCTTTGCTTATTTCTATAATAGGAGTTGGTGTTAAAATGGATGGATTTTCTTTCGCTTCACAACCTGTCATACCTAATACAATTGAAATAATACTTAAATAAAAATACCATATTTTTTTCATATTTATGTACTCCCTTCCAATATCACTCCATCTTAAAAATTTATTTATAATTCCTTGGAAAACCACACAAACTAGTGAAAGAACTTCTTCTTTCACTAGTTTAAACTTATATCAATTTGTTGTACATTTTTTAGAAACAATAAATAACATTAGGATAAAAATCTAATTTATAGTTTATTTCCAAAGTTTTTTCTATCCTTATATTTTCCTTGAAAATATTGACTATCATAATCCACAATTAGGACTCATATGTAATTCTCCTAATGTACTTGTTTCTTCTACATATCCACACTCTAAACAAGTATTTTTATAATAATTTTCTACCAGTTGAACCCTACAAGTTCCCGATTCTCCGTTGTCATTCTTGTAACTATGTACATAATATTCCGCAGAAAGAATCGTTCTACCTGTCTGTACGGTGTTAAAAACATGACCAAAACAAGCCCCTGTGCCAGTTCCAGCAGTTGCTACCATTGGAACTACCATTGTACAGCACAATGCTGCCA
>CALAEX010000074.1 GCA_937891165.1 uncultured Lachnospiraceae bacterium
GCTAGAATACTTGCAGCATATTTTAAGGAAATGACACTTCTTGACGGAGTGGTTGCTACAACGGGTGTGCTTGTACTTGTGGTTGCGATTGTAACGGTAAGTGTATTTTCATCAGCAAAGGCTGCGCAGCAACAGGTGGCGGCATTTGCACCGATTGGAGAGGATATGTCCTATCTGGTAGATGCCGGAAGAGGGACATTAATTGCCATGGCAGATTCCAACCACTGGATAACAGCTATGGAAGAGGAAACGGAAACCGAAACGGACGATTTTGATTATGAGGAAAAGGAATATGAAGTAGGGAAAACCGTTAATGTAAACATGAAACTTACTTCTGTTCAGAAAGATTTAAAAATTAAATTTGTTAATTATAAGACCGGCAAATTGATTTCCAATGTCAAATTTGAAGTGTCTATAACGGATGCTGATAAGAAGACAAAGGAATATATAGATGATGATATGGATGGAATTATTTATCTGAAAGATATGGTTCCGGGAAAAGCAACCGTTACTATGCTGGCAATAAGCGGAGAAGAAGGACTGGCGTTTAATACGGCACCACAGACCATAAAGATTAAGGATAAGATTGAATATGCTTTAAAGTTAGTAAATTTAGGTGGTTATGGAAATCGTATGCCAGATTCTCTTTCTGGTGGGCAACAACAGCGTGTTGCGATTGCAAGAGCCATTGTAAATGAGCCAAAGGTATTGTTGTTAGATGAGCCTTTAGGAGCATTGGATTTAAAGTTGCGTCAGGATATGCAATATGAATTGATTCGTTTAAAAAATGAACTTGGTATTACGTTTATTTTTGTGACGCATGACCAAGAAGAGGCACTTACCATGTCAGATACGATTGTTGTTATGAATCAAGGGTATATTCAGCAGATGGGAACACCAGAAATGATTTATAACGAGCCACAAAATGCGTTTGTTGCAGACTTTATTGGAGAGAGTAATATTATTAGTGCTACAATGGTACAAGACCGTTTAGTAAAGATTTTAGGTGCGAACTTTAAGTGTGTCGATGAAGGAATTGGTAATAATAAGCCAGTAGACGTAGTCATTCGTCCAGAGGATATTGATTTAGTAGAGCCAGAAAAGGGCATTATTACAGGTCGTGTGACTTCTTTAATTTTTAAAGGGGTACATTATGAAATGGAAGTTATGGCAAATGGAAGAGAATGGTTAGTTCATAGTACGGATATGAGTCCAGTGGGAAAAGAAGTTGGTATCTGGGTAGACCCATTTGATATTCAAATTATGAATAAACCAGAATCCGAAGATGAGGAGGCACAGGGCTATCATGAATAAAAAGAAATGGCTTGCTACACCATATATGGTATGGGCAGTCGGTTTCATTATTATTCCATTGATTATGATTCTTTTTTATGGTATTACAACAAAAGAAGACGGCAGTTTTACAATGGAAAATCTGTTGCTGATTGCTGACCCACTGTACAGAAAAGCGTTATGGTTATCATTAAAACTTTCCATTATTAGTACATTGATTTGTTTAGTTGTGGCATATCCACTTGGTATGCTTTTAGTGAAAAAAAATGTAAATAGTGGTAGCTTTATTATTATGGTATTTATGTTGCCAATGTGGATGAATTTTTTGCTTCGTACGATTGCATGGCAAAATTTATTGGAAAAGACAGGTATTATCAACTCCTTTTTAAATTTTTTAGGAGTTCCATCGGTCAATATGATTAACACCTCTTATGCAATTGTCCTTGGTATGGTATACAATTTTTTACCTTTTATGATTCAGCCAATTTACAATGTATTAGTAAAAATTGATAAAAACGTGACTAATGCAGCAAGAGACTTAGGTGCAAATAGTTTTCAAACGTTTATGAAAGTAACATTGCCACTTAGTATGCCAGGTGTCGTTAGTGGTATTACGATGGTGTTTGTACCATCTTTGACAACGTTCGTTATTTCTAATATTTTAGGAGGAAATAAGATTGTATTGATTGGAAATTTAATTGAACAGCAGTTTAAGACAATCAACAACTGGAATGCAGGTGCGGGTATGTCGGTTGTTTTGATGGTATTTGTATTAGTTTCTATGGCTATAGTAAATAAGGCAGAGAAAGAGGCGGAGGACTAGACAAATGATAGCAAGAATAAAAAAATATCTAGCAGATACTTATATTGGTCTTGTGATTTTCTTTTTATATGCTCCGATTTTAGTTCTTGTCGTATTGTCGTTTAATGCGTCAAAATCTAGAAGTAAATGGGGCGGTTTTACTCTGGATTGGTATAGAGAGTTATTTTCCAATGAGGAAATTATAAGTGCTTTATGGAATACATTATTGATTGCTTTTCTTTCTGCTGCGATTGCTACAGTGATTGGTACCATGGCGGCCATTGGTATGGATAGCATGAAGAAAAAGAATCGTAGTTTATGGATGGCAATTACGAATATTCCAATGTTAAATGCAGAAATAGTTACAGGTATTTCATTAATGCTTATCTTTATGGCAATTGGTTTAAATAAAGGTTTTTTAACGGTATTAATTGCTCATATTACATTTAACATTCCATATGTTATTTTAAGTGTTATGCCAAAGCTTAGACAAATGAATATTGCAACCTATGAGGCAGCAAGAGATTTAGGGGCAAGTCCTTGGTTTGCATTTCGTAAAGTAGTTTTACCAGACTTATTTCCGGGAATTTTTTCAGGATTTTTAATGGCACTTACGATGTCCATGGACGATTTTGTTATTACTCACTTTACAAGAGGTGCTTCCGTGCATACCTTATCAACAAAAATTTATGCAGAAGTTAGAAAAGGTATTCAGCCAGAAATGTATGCACTTTCTACCCTTTTGTTTGTTTCTGTATTGATTTTACTTGTCATTATCAATATACGAGATTCTCACCAAGAAAAAGTTCGTAGAGAAAGAAATCAGTAAGGTATAAAGGAGAGTCAAAAATGAAGAAAAGATTTGTTTTAATTACTGTTTTAATGACAATACTTTTATTTGGTGGTTGCAGTAAAGAAGAATTTGCAAACGGTGAACTTTATGTATATAATTGGGGTGAATACATTGATTTAGAAGTGATTGATATGTTTGAAGAATTATATGACATTGATGTTATTTATGACGAATTTGAAGAAAATGAGGATATGTATCCAATTATCGAAAACGGTTCAGTTATTTATGACGTTGTTTGCCCTTCGGATTATATGATTAGTAAAATGATAGCAAATAATATGTTAGCAAAATTAAACTATGAAAATATTCCAAATATCAAGCATCTTGACCCAATCTATTTAAAACAAGCAGAAGAATTTGACACAGGCAATCAGTATGCAGTACCTTATTGTTGGGGTACAGTTGGCATTATTTATAATAAAACAATGGTAGAGGAAGAAATTACAAGTTGGTATTCTTTGTTTGATGAAAAATATGCAGGTGAAATTTTAATGATTGAAAGTGTGAGAGATGGTTTTAGTGTGGCAATGAATATGTTGGACTATTCGATTAACACGGTAGATAAAGAAGAAATTGAAGAAGCAAAGGAATTATTAAAGACACAATATCCAGTAGTACAGGCTTATGTCGTTGACCAAGTAAGAGATAAAATGATTGGTGGAGAAGCGGCTATGGGCGTTATTTATTCGGGAGAAGCATTGTATACAATTACAGAAAATGAAGATTTAGCTTATGTCGTACCAGAAGAGGGTTCTAATGTTTGGTTAGATTGTTGGGTAATTCCATCTAATTGTCAAAATAAAGAAAATGCGGAAAAATGGATTAACTTTATGTGTGACCCAGAAATTGCATTAAAGAATTTTGAATATATTATGTATTCGACACCAAATAAGACAGCAAAAGAGCTAATTGAAGATGAAGAATTAAAAAATAGCGAAGTAGCATTTCCAAGTGAGGAAATTTTAAGTCGTTGCGAAACTTATAAGTATTTAGGAGAAGAAATGGATGCTTATTATATTAGAAAATGGAACGAAATTAAATTAGAGCAGTAAAAGGAGGTATTTTATGACGAAAGTAGATGTAATTATTCCAGTCATTCAGCCAAGTAAGAAATTCTTTTTGTTGTTAGATGCATTGGCAGACCAAACAGTATTACCAGAAAAAGTGTATTTGTTAAATGTAGAAAATGGGGACGAGGAACACAACAGTGAAGCATTAAAAGAAAAAATTTACCATTATTTTGGAAAACGCAAACTTTTTGGACGTAAGCTTCCTTTACAGTTAGAAATTATTCCAATCAAAGAAACAGAATTTGATGAAGGTGCTACTAGAAATTTAGGTGTAGAACGTTCTAAAAGTCCGTTCTTCCTTTTTATGAAGCAGGATACTGTTATAGCAGACAATAAGTTGATAGAAGAATTACTTTGGAGTATGGAAGGTGGAGCAGGACTTGCCTTTGCAAGACATATCACCAATAGCGAAACCGAAGTATTAAGCACATATACAACGATGCTTCGCTATCCATCGAAATCTCGTGTGATTACAGAAGAAACAAAGACAGTACAAGATATTTGTCATACATTCAATGTTTGTGCGATGTATCGTAGAGATGTATTTTTACAGCAAGGTGGTTTTGCAAAGAAAATTATTGCTGGAGAGGATATTGTATTCGTAGCCCAGTTATTAAAAGATGGTGGAAGTATTGCCTATTGTGCAGAAGCAAAAGTGTACTATCAAGAAACAGAGCATTGGTTTACATTGTTAAAACAGAATTTTGATTATGGTGTAACGTATGCACAATATTCCAAATTACTTGCAGAATGTAGTGCAATTCCAGAAGATGTGCGTTATATGAAGAAGGTAATTTCCTATTTATGGAATCAAAAATATTATTTGGAAATCCTTGATTTTGTAGGTGAAAATCTACATAAATTTATTGGTCGTTTTCTTGGAAAACAATATCGATTCTTTCAACCAGAATGGATTGAAAACTTAACAGCAAATAAAAGTTATTGGGAAAATTAAACTATGAAACAATCATTTATAGAAGAACTGCACCAATATGACCTAGAAGCATTGAAAGTATTTGATAAATTTTGTACAGAGCAAGGTCTTCGTTATTTTGCAATTGGAGGCACATTACTTGGTGCAGTACGGCATAAAGGGTTTATTCCATGGGATGATGATATTGATGTAGGAATGCCTCGTCCCGATTATGATAAACTGATTTCTCTAGCAAAAAAATTTCCAAAACCGTTTATATTGGAAGAGTATCGCTATTCTAAAGGGTTTCAAAGTTATTTTATGAAAGTTAGAAATGAAAAAATTGAACTTTTGGAAACGGTAACAGAAACAAAAGATAAACGGAGAGGATATTTGTTGGATATTATGCCAATCGATGGAACTCCAAATAATGGAGTATTAAGAAAATTATATTATGCTAGAGTACTGTTGCTTCGTTTCCTTTGTGGAGCAGCAAATGTTCATACGGGTATTTTGACAAGCCGACCAAAATGGGAGCAACAAGTGCTGAAATTTTGTCGAGCTGTGAAGTTGTATAAAATACTGACCATAAAAAAAGTATATCAAAGTATGGATAGACTATTTCATAAACAAGATGTTTTAAAGGCAAAGTATATTGGTACAATTATTGGGGCTTATAAAACAAGAGAAATTGTACCAGCAGAGTATTTTGGTATTGAGGAAGAAGCTGTATATTTGGATTTTGAAGATATGAAAATTCAAGTACCAAAACAATATGAATTGTATTTAACGCATATGTTTGGAGATTATATGCAACTTCCACCAGAGGAGAAACGGAAGGTACATTATCAAGGGACGATTATAAAAAAATAAAGGAGAGAGTATACTTATGAAAAAAACAAATGAGTTATCCAAAGCTGTGTTTCAGTTTGATGGTAAAGTGCCTTTAAAACAGGCAATTCCTTTGGGGTTACAGCATGTTATGGCTATGTTCGTCGGTAATCTGACCCCACTATTAATTATTACGGGTGCTTGTGGTATTGCTGGAGGGGAATTTGCGGATTTGCAATTACATTTACTTCAGAATGCAATGTTAGTTGCTGGTATTGTAACACTAGTTCAGCTTTTTGCTATAGGTCCTATTGGTGGTAAAGTTCCAATTATTATGGGTACATCTTCTGGATTTATTGGAGTATTTAATTCGGTTGCTGCTACCATGGGAGGAGGAGTTCTCGCCTATGGTGCGATTATGGGAGCATCTATTATCGGGGGACTTTTAGAAGGTTTGCTTGGATTTTTCTTGAAACCATTACGTAAATTTTTCCCTGCTGTAGTAACAGGAACAGTTGTTTTATCAATTGGTCTTAGTTTGATTTCTGTAGGTATTAACTCTTTTGGAGGTGGCAACACAGCAAAAGATTTTGGTTCGATGGAAAATTTATTATTGGCTATTTTTGTACTTGGCATGATTTTGTTTTTTAAACATGGTACGAAAGGGTTTACTAGTTCTTCTTCTATTTTACTTGGAATTGTATGTGGTTATGTAGTTGCATTTTTTATGGGATTTGTATTACCAAAAACAGGTGTTACTGCGGATGGTGTGGAATATACAAAATCTTGGGTTCTCAATTGGGATAAAGTTGCAAATGCAGCCTGGTTTGAAATTCCTAGATTTCTACCTGTGAAACCAGTATTTGATTTACGTGCAATTTTGCCTGTTATGATTATGTTTATTGTAACAGCGGTTGAAACAGTTGGTGATATTTCTGGTGTAATGGAAGGTGGTTTTGGACGCGAGGCAACAGATAAAGAACTTTCTGGTGGTGTTATTTGTGATGGTCTTGGTTCTTCTTTTGCAGCTATATTTGGTGTTCTTCCAAATACATCATTTAGCCAAAATGTTGGTTTGGTTGCTATGACAAAAATTGTGAATCGTTATACATTGGCTACAGGAGCTGTTTTCTTGATTCTTTGTGGTCTTTGTCCAAAACTTGGGGCACTTGTTTCTATTATGCCTCAGTCTGTTTTAGGTGGTGCAGCAGTTATGATGTTTTCCTCTATTGTAATTAGTGGTATACAGTTAATTACAAAAGAACCTCTGACAGGACGTAACTTATCTATCGTAGCAGTTGCACTTGGTGTAGGTTATGGTATGGGTGCAAATACTGCTATTTTGGCTCATGCACCACAGTTTATTCAGTTAATCTTTGGAGGTTCTGGTATCGTTCCAGCTGCTATGGTTGCCATTATTCTTAATATTGTACTTCCAAAAGATGATAAAAAATAAATTTAAGATACATATTCAAAAAAGCACAGGCTTTATGAGCTGTGCTTTTTTTAGTCAATCAGATATTTTGTAGTCGAAAAAAATCTTCTTTTGTATCAATATCTTCTAATTCATGTGGTTCTGTAATCGGTAGATATTGTATCGAAGTAGGATATTGTTTCATAAGATAGCCTCCACCTTGATTTTCTGGAAGGTGGAGTAATTCTTCAAATGTCCATTGCGGAAAAATAACTGGAGAGCCAGGTGTTGTTTCAAAGATGGGACGAATAATTTTCATAGGAGCATTTACCGAAGAAAGAGCAAGAGTAGCAATGGTAGCTTGTTTTAATAAAGGCTGGTCGGCTGTACAGAACATGCAATGTTCCATATCTAATTGTGTTTGAAGACCCAACCGTATCGTATCATTTCGATGTGGGAGCTCATGAAAAATGACTTCTATGCCCATTTTTTCACAGAGAGTTGTAACATCTTTATGCCTAGTTACAACTACACGTTTTTTGAAAATTCTAGAGGTAACATCTAATATATAGGAGATAAGTGGTTTTCCATTAAAATCAGCCATAAGTTTGTTTGCACCAAAGCGTTTTCCAAGTCCAGAAGCCATAATGATACATCCTATATCTCCGAATGGTGCATCTAAGTCAATAAGAAACACATCTTCTCGTTTGCATAAGGTTTCAAGGTGGGATAAATTTTGCTTTCGGACAACTGCAATCACATGTTTTTGTTCCATGACATACGTAATGGTATCTAGGTAGTCGCTACATTGTGATTCTAAATATCCGATTTCGTCAATGCTTATCCATTCTGTTTCAAAGCGAAGGGCATTTTTTAGTGCATTAATTCCAAGAGTTGAAAATCCATCACCGTTGAGACGCATTTTGTTTTCTACTCCATTGAGTGTACCATCATATATACCGACAATTGAGGTGTTATCCGTCTTATTCTCTTTTAGATATACGGCTTTTTGAGGCTTGGCCCAAGTCGTAATACCAGGCAAAGTATTTGAAAAAAGTGCGTTGAGAAGGGTCGTTTTTCCACTTCCTCGATTGCCAGTAATGATAATATGTTTTTTATTGCTGTGATGAAAAGAATTCCAAATACAATTGCTGGTTAGCTTGTATACAGGCATCACGGTAGGTTTCATAGCGTGTTAGCCACTCCTTTCCTTTTGGGGTTAATTGACTGCCTCCACCAGATTTCCCTCCCGTAGTGCGAGTAGTCAGTGGAAAACCTAAACTATGTTCCGCATTTTTTAATATTTTCAATGCTTTTGTATAAGCCATATTCATAGAGAGTGCGGCAGTTCGAAGAGAACCATGTTCTTCAATGGCATGCAAAAGTTTGGCGGGACCTTCTCCGAAGAATTTAGTGTTATTTTCATCAAAAAAAATAATTTTAGTCTGGACTTTCAAAGAAATTCTCCTTTAACATAACAATTTGTTCTTTCCCATTTTTGGTGGTACAGTGGTGCAAGCTGATGTCACCATACAGGTGGCGTAGCTTTTCTTCCATACAGGAAAGGGAGTCTGTTCCTGGATCGATAGTAAATGCGATTTTCCCTTCTGATAAAAGGAGCAGTTTGTCACAGGTGTTCAAAGCCAGCATCGGATCATGCAGAGAAATAAGAGAGGAACTATGAGTTTCTTTGTTCCATTTTTGAATCCGTTCAAGCATCTGATAACGAAAATGAAAATCTAAAGCACTTTCCGGTTCATCCAAAAGCAGCAATTTGCTGTTTGTAACAAGGGTTCTGGCCAGGGTGCAAAGCTGTTTT
>CALAEX010000075.1 GCA_937891165.1 uncultured Lachnospiraceae bacterium
AGCTTTATCACAACCACCACCGAGTTCCTCTAGAAGAATTATACGAAAGGGCAATACAAAAAGCTCGATGTCGTTCCTCTTGATTTTTTCTTCTGCCTGTAGCATACTAAACTTATTGATAGGCAGGAGGTTTTTATTCATGGACAAACAACAGATAAAGGAACTCAGACAACACTATATCAAACATCCACCAGAAGGTATGACAGCAAAACTGGTTCGAAGCATGACAGATTCTGATTTGCTAGATATGCACTATTTCTTAATCGAAGATGATGACCTAGAAGACGATGCTTTAGAAGACGGATTTTACGTTTTTTAGCATAGTCTAGTTTTTTGTACTCATTTCTCATATTTTGACCAAACTCACGTTTGGTCAAAATAGAACTTTCCTATTACACAAAATAGAACTTTCCTATTACACAAGAAAAGGACATCTAAAGATGTCCTATGAACTAAAATCTTTTTTAAGTTAGTTGATAGTAGATACCTCAAAAGGTTTTTTTAATGCTCCAATTGCACATTTTTGAGCGATAACACAATTTTCTTCCGTAATACCTACAGAAGTGCCATTTGTGGCTGTGGTAATATGTTTACTTGACCACTCTATCGTAGGTCTTGTTTGTTCTCCTAAAATTCCATGATGTTCTATGCCTATCAATTTCAAAATCGAAAGTGCAGTAACATAAGAACCAACAAGACAAGGTAACCCAGTTTGTAAATGTGCCCCATCATTTGTTAAACCACCATAATCTCCAATATCATTAAGGCTTGTACCTCTTGCATTTTCTATAGCAGTTCCGCAAGGAATAACAAAATCAATAGGAGTACTGTCCAAAAGATTATTGATACATTGGATTATATTAGTGTAACTTTTATCGGTTTTTATGGTTAGTCTTATTTGTGGCATTAACCAACCAAATTTAATTGCTTTCTTGTGTATACTTAATTTATAACTAAGTACATTATTTATCAATGTGTTTAAATTACTATAAGTACTCCATGTTTCTTGACTACTTGAGCCTTGTTGAAATGTGATAATATCCCATTCTTCATCTGCTAAAATTTCTTTTAAGGTTTTATTTTGATATATGTTAAAATTATCAGCAAAAGATACGTTTTTATCGTATCTCAAAACTGCATCGTCGTTTTCGAGAAAACCTACATAATCGTCAATTTTCCCACCACTATAATAAGTAGAACCTATTGTTAAATCAATATCAGTTTTTGCAAGATTTTTTAATATATAAGGGACATATGCAATATTGTTTAAAGTAAAAGAATTTCCAATGCAAAGTACTTTAATTTTTTTTACACCATTTATATTCCCTTCACTTCTCAATGCCTTTATTTCTCTATTGTTCATAAATGAACTATAGATTTTTGGCTCACAAGTGCCGTTTACGGTTGCTCCATACACGCACTCAACACGTACAAGAAAACGAACAGTATTTTTAGGTAAATCAAACCAACCTTTTTTAAAGAACTTTATACTTTCACTACTTGTTGCACCCTCTGTTCTGTAAAATACTCTTACGTATATATTTTCATCGGTTGTGTTTGGCTCTACATAATAACGATTGCCTGGTACAATTAACTTATGTAAAGGTTCACTTTCTATAAAATTTAAAAAATAGGAATTTATAGCTGTGCCGACAACACTACAAATACCATTTTCCCAACTATAAGAAATATTACCATCATCGTGTGGGACAAATTTTGCAATTTCCGACGCCAATTCATAGCCATTAAAACCAATGTCATTAAATCTTTTATCTAACTTCGGAAAAATCACGTTATTAAACTCATCGTTATTTTCTATGGAAAATAAAACCTTTGGAGAAATAGTTGCCGTACCGCTAAAATTAGGTAAAACTTCAATACGTATGACAACACGAGTTGTTCCCTTTGGAATAGTTACAAGAGTATTTTCCATACAAGTGATGGTAAGTAAATTTTCTGTTCCCTCACCAGTATTACAAAAAATTCTAATACCTACATTTTTATTATCAGTATTTGGGCATATCATATATTTTGCGTTTGGTACAATAAGAGTGTCGAGTGGTTCAGAAACTATAATATTAGAAAAACCAACTACACCAGTATTTTCACGACTAACAACACAAGTTTTTTCAACCCATGTAAAAACATCATCGTTTTTTACATTACCTAATGCTCTGATTAAATCAAATTCTGATTGTAAGTACAAATCACTTAACTCACTCTTTAATTGAGCAATCACCTTGTTTCCCTTCTCATCCACCACCGCTTCTTCATGTGTGACAGGAAAGAAATCTTCTCCAGTGTCTGTATCTTGCAATATTTTTATGTCTGCCATAGTTACTCCTTTCTGGCGTAAAGTCTGCTTTAATTAGTTACTATAGTTTGAACTATAGGCAACATTTGAAGTAATACTACCACCGTTAATGATTGCAGTATCATATTTACTACCATAACTTATACAATCATACAGATACATTTCAGCATTGCTTGACCAATAATTTGATTTTCTGTCAGGGTAGTTGTCATCTGTAATTGTTGAAACTCCAGCCTTGCACCCATAGTTGGCAGATTTACATTCTTTATCAGCTACAACCCCACCATGACAGCATTTATAATCACCGTTGACACGGACTATATAACTTCCATCATGTGATGTGGTAGCATTGGAGCTCTGCCCATCATCGTATGTTAAGCGTTTAGTGCCATTTCCGTAACTTAAACAATCAATCTCAATAGCATGATTTATTACTGTGTCATTTGCATGATAGTTAAAACCGTCAAAAGCATTACCGTATGCAACACAATCAACAACATAAGTAATACCACCTCTTGCAGATAAACCATTATTGCTATCAGATTCAGAGAAAACACACTTATTAAATGTTGCTTTTTTATCACTAGCTTGCTGAGTAATAACCGCATTGTTTCCACGCATGAAATGAATATTTTCACAATATAAATTTCCAGTGAAAGTTATAGGTGTGTTATCTCCACCATTATCAATAACAACATTGCCCAAGCCGATAAAGTTAATATCTTTATCAATAACTGTGCCAGTAAAAAAGTTTATTGCCGTTGTGTATGTTCCTTCAAGGAAAATAATTGTTTCAACATTATCAACCGCTAAACATTCTTCAATAGTCTTTAATGGTGTCAATACGGTTAAACCGTCTGCATCATGTGAACCATTCGGAGAAATAAACACTGTCACACCGTTTGTCTTTTTAATGAAGTTATCCTGTGGTTTGAAGCCTGCACGATACTGTCCGTTTTCTTTGTAAACAGGAACATCAATCGAAAAATTCGCAAATGGCAAAGTTAAAAGAACATAGTTTTTTTGAAGTTCTTCGATACGTTCTTTTACATCGTTACTAACATCAATTACATTTTCAACTGTAATAGCATTACTTTCTGCTAAAGTAATTTCGCTATTATCAGTTTTTGCCAACATAATCATTAAATAATTATATGTGCCGTCAGCAACCCATGTTGTAGGTTCGGTATAAAATTGCCATGCCATATCAGAAGGTTTTACAAGATTTTCATAGGTTGCTTCTGTTGCCCCGTGTCTATATGGTACACACGCATATTTGTAACCCCTGTTAATGGAAATTCTTATTACCTTGTTTTCAAAATTAAACTCGTTTTCTGTAGTTGTGTTAAGATTTAATAAGCGTGTTTCACTATCTGTAATATTATAAGGGTAACATTCGTTTCCATTCCATATAGCCAGTTTTCTAGACCATTCCAATGTTATTTCCTCATTTTCAACATAGTTGAGATTCTTGCTTAAATCACTCTTTAAGTTAGTAACTTGCTTGTTTAATTCCGTGTAATCGTCTGGAATACTTTTAATGGTTTCTTTGCCTTTTGTTTCAATGGCTTCGATAACTTCCTGTAGTGGTAATTTTACTTCTGAAACTTCTGTAAATTTATACGACTTAACATTTCTAGACTTTACTTGTTGCCGTACCGCTTCCCCTGCCGTTACGTACTCTGTGCCATCCGCACCAACTCTAATATCTATCAATTCGGTATCGCCTGTGGTACTGCCTTGTTCAAGTTTTACAAGGTTGTTTAGTCTTGATTCCATGACATTGTATGCACTCAAAATTTGCTGATAAATTTCGTCCGTTGGTTCGTAGGTATATACGCCATTTGCTCCTTCTTCGATTTTGTACTTTATAAATTTTGATACTTTTGTTGTACCATCTACTTTTGTACCTTTTACACCGATATAAAGATTGCATTTCTTCTCAATTCGTGGAACGGAACACTTTCCATCAATAAAAGGTACTTCTGTAGGATTTCCGTCATTTTCTATGTGAAAAACGCCACTTTTATTGAATCCATCCCACATACTATCAAAATCCACAATCAAGCTAACAGTTCCTTTGTTTCCAGTAGTAACAACTGGATTTTTTGAGACAAAGATTTCCTGGTCCCTTGTAAATAACTTAATCGTTGTCATTTTCTTTCATTTCTCTCTTTCTTATTCTTTCGCTTATTGCAACGAACCATTTAGTTCCTCGAATTTTTTGTCTATATAGAAAATGTTGATAGTTTCATCATTTGAAATAAAACTACTCTAGGACTAAACCTCGACTTTTAAAAGAATTTCTTAATCCGTTAACAATATCACCATCACTTGCTGTTGCTGTAGCAAATTGTCGTCCATTAATATCAAGCTGTATTGGTCTACTTGCAAGATGTTCAATAGCATTTGCTAATATCTGCATATTAACTGCATTATTTTGTGCTTTTTCAATTGCACCTGAAATATAGCCTTCCAGTCTGTCAATCGGAAGAACAGCTTCTGCTCCTGCCTCTCCTACCCCTTTTAAACCATAAGGAGTATTAAAAATAGTAGGCTTTTGGAAGATAGCACCGTTTTTATACCATTCGATACTAAATTTTGGTACACTTGGTGGGTTAAGACTAAAACTTCCCGATATACTAAAGTGTGGTAATTTCAATTTTGGTAACGACCACGAAAAGTCAAACGCACCCTTTATTTTATCAACAATATTTGAGATATCAGACCATAATCCAGAAAAAAACTCTGCTATTGGCTGAATAACATTTTCATCTATCCATGTACCACATCCTGCAAGGGTTTCTTTCATACTTTCCCACGCTTTAGAACAAGCTGCAGTAATCTCGTTCCAATGTTTAACACAAACAACTATTATTGCAATAACAGCTGCTATTGCTGCCACAATCAAAGCATACGGGGCTAGAGCTACCATAAGTGCTGTGGCTTGTGCTCCGTATGCTGCTACAAGTCCCCAAACTGTCGTAACTTCTGCTGCTACCATTGCTGTTTTTATGGCTTGTACCGTGTTATAAGCTATAATTGCTGTTGTTAAAATTCCTACTACTGTCGCAATAGCTATTGTTACTTCTTTATGCTCTTTCATCCATTGCACTGCTTCTTTCATCGCGTTAGCAATAGCAAAAGCTCCTTCTATAATTGCTCCGAAGGCTTCACCAATTGCTTGACCTGCACTTTGCCAATCCGTATTTTCTATAAATTCATTGACCACTGGCATCACTTCATTTTTCATTGGCTCGGCTATGGATGTTTGTAAATTTCTTTTAACTCCTTCTATAGCACTTCCAAAATCATCATATTTGACAGCATTCAGTTCATTTAGGATTTCTTTTGACACTTCAACTTCACCATTGACATTCATCAAGGCTTTTACACCTTCAACTCCTAAATCTTCCCACATACTGCCGAACAGTGCTACCCCTAGGGCATTTCTTTCAATATCATCTTCAACTGCTTGTAACTTTCTAATCAATTCGTCCGTTGCTTGTCTTGCACTTTCTCCACCCTCAGCAAATTTTTGTTCCAATTCCAAAATAGATCCCGAACTAGCAATTGTACTATCTTCCATTTCTTTTAAGATAGTACTGAAATGCTCGACTTCTCTTGAATACTCTGCTATTTTATCGGCGTTTTTCGCCTTAGCTAATTCGTTGGAACTGCTAACAAAACTAGTTTGTCCAGAAGTCAATTCTTTTAATTCTTCTTCTGCCTCTGAGAGTTTACGTGTATATTCTGCTATTTTGTCAGCGTTTTTAATTTTAGTTAATTCAGACGTTTTATCGTTAAAATTAGATTGTTCTATTTTTGCGTATTTAATTTGATTTTTTAATTTTTCAATGTTATCTGTTACGCTTTTTATTTTCTTCTCATATTTTTCAGTATTAGTTTTTGACAAATCAGCAGACTTTGCGTTAAGTTCTGCTTGTTTTTCTGTCGCCTCTTCTAACTTTTTCTTAAATCCGTCAAGTTTCTTTCGTATTTTTTCAATTTCTTTTTCGGAATAGGTTGCTCCATATCCCAACGCTTTGAAAGCATCACGAGTACCCTCTGACTGGTCTTTTACTCTGATACCTAGTTCTTTTAAAGCATCACCTAACTTATCAACACTAAAAGTTCCACTTTCCGTTCCATTGATAAGCATATTAAGCATATCATCAACGCTGAATCCTAATTGCTTATAATGTACGGAATATTCGTTTAGAGTGTCCAATAAGTCGCCGTTTTTATCTAAACCACTTTGAGCTCCAGTTGCTATAACTGCATAAGCTGTTTCGCCGTCAATACCAAATTGACGCATCAACATGGCTGCTGTTCTGGTTGTTTCGTTTACATCAAAATCAAAGGTATCACGCAACAACAAAGCTCTTTCGGTCAATTCTCGTAGCGTTCCATCATCCATGTCACCGATATTATTTTTTACCAACGCCATAGATTCGGCTATATCTTCAAAACTTTCTCCAAAGTTGCTGCTATAGATTTCTGTTATTATATTTTCAAAATCTTCACTTGCTTTTATGCTTTCGCCTGTCTTTGTAATAAAAGTATTCGTTGCTTTATCAATATCTGTAGATGTCGTAAATGCTTCTTTGCTTATTTCAGCAAATCCACTAACTACCTTTTCTATACCATCAGCTACAAGATTAGACATTGCACCTTTCATAATTGTGAATCCTTCACTTGTTTCTTCTGCACTTGTTTCAAGTTTATCAAGTGTTTGGTCTAACTCATTCGCTGCATCTTCGGCATCGGATAATGCTGTTTTATTCTGCTTTAATTCGCTTGATAATATTTCAATCTCAGTTTCTAACTGTTTCGCTTCTTTGGATGTTTTGCCATAAGTCAAAACGACATCCTGATATTCTGACTTTAATCTATTTAATTCTGTTTGTTGGTCATTAATCGCAGAAACTAGCTTGTCACTCGCACTTTCTACTTTTTCCATTGCCTGTCGTTGTTCTTCTAATTCATTTTCACAGGTAGCAATGGCTTGTTTTAACTTTTCTTCGGCTGATTGTGCGTTAAGCAATTGTACTCTTAACTTACTTGCTTCATTGGAATTTTCGCCGAAGATTTCAACGGCTTTATTCAATTTCGCCGAAAGAGCTTCTGTCTTATCTCTGGAAGATTGCAATTGGTCTGATAAAATTCTATGCTTGTTTTCTAATATTTCAACGCTTACTCCATTGGCTTTCATCTGTGCTTCATTCAGATTTAATTCTGCCTTGAGTTCAGAAAATTCTTGATTTGATTTTTTTATAGCAGCATTAAATCCTGTGGTGTCTGCCAAAAATTTTATTTTAGCTTCATTTTTTTTCGCCATATTCTCGCCACCTTTCCACACGCAAAAAAAGAACGCCTTTTTTGACGCTCTTTCTTTACTTTCTATTCTTTTCTCGTTCTTTTTCTACAACATAATTTTCCCAATTTCTATACGCTGCCATATTTTCAGCTATGCTTACAACAAAAGAAACATCACCATACCAAAATAATTCCTCTGATATTCCTAAAATTTCGACATAATAACAATAATAATCCTCCACATCTTCTAGTTCAAACTTAGGAATCTTTATTCTACTTTGTTTTCTTCCTGTTTTGCTTCGGAAGGCTTCTCGGAATCTGTTGTTTTTTTTGGATTGATAAGCATTGAAACAGTATTACCCATTGTTTTTCTATCAGAACCACAAAGCATCATAAATTCCTCAAAAGTTAATAATTCTTCTTCTTTGTCCATATTTGCACATACATACGCAACATATAAGATTTGAATCATATCAATTTCATCATAATTTCCATTAGCATTACTATTCATTGCTTTGTTATATGTAGCATATAACTGAGGCTTTTTGCTTTTAAGCTGATATAATCTATAAAACTGTAAGGTTAAATTTGTAGTAGTTCCATTGCAAAACTCAAATTCAATAACAGTATTCAACATTTTTACTTTTTCCATGCGTTCTCCTTTACAAAAGAAAAGGGCATCATTCAATGACACCCTTTCACTATTATTCTGCTTGTTCTTCTTTTATTTCCTCAACAAGTGGGGCTGTTTCTAAGATTTCTGCAAGTCTCTTTTTAGTTACCGTGAGAACATCCCCCACTTTGTATAATTCGCCTGTGTACTTGTCCTTAAATACCTTTAACACTCTAACTTTCATTAAATCACTCCTATGCTGTTGTTACTTGCACCATGGATGGCTCAAATGCTGTCATCCACTTTGATTTCGCTGTTGCATCTGTTAATTCCTCAGCTAATGCTTCGTAAACACAATTTCCGTAATCATCTGGCATTAAGGACACTTCTAATTCAATTTCTGCTACATCTTCTGCACCATTTTCAATTTTTCTTGATACACCGGTTTCGATAACACAATTTGGATAGGCTTTAAATTTTTCAGATCCATCTTCATCAAAGACATGTTGTGTCATAGCAAAAGTTTTGTGTACAGAATTAGTACCATACGCTTTTACACCGTCAATCAATGTATCAAGCTTCATGCCATAAACATCGGTGTAAATCTCCCATGGAATATGCATAGATAAAGATAATTTACCAGTACCAGCACCTTTTACTTTCTTTTTTATAACAACTCCTCGGCATGACTTAGACACAACTTTTGTATCAAGTTCTTCCTCGCAACTTCCTACGCAATTTGCATTTAAAAACGCTGAAGAACCCTCTGTTTTAATTGCCATTTCTTTTAATTCAAATTCTGAAAAAACACCATTCGTCATTTTATTTACTCCTTTATGTTTCAAAGCTATTTACTAATTTTTTTATGCAACGGTCTATAATTTCATCCGTTTTTTCTTCTCCACCACGTTGAAAAAATTGCTGATTTCCAACATGTCGGCGTGTATTTGTTCCATCATCTGGAAAGTATAAATAGTTATAATCTTTTCTACTTTTCACTATAACAGCTAAATTTTCATTCACTTTCTGCAAAGAGTTACTTGTTCTTGCTGGTGGATTTTTCCCTTTCCATTCCTTTTCCGACCTTGGTATCAAGAGCTTGATTGCATTATGTATCAGTTGTCCTGCTTCCTTATGTAAGACATCATTTATCATCTGTTCGGTGTCCCCTTGATACTCTTGCATAGCTCTTTGCAAATTATCAACTTCTGAAATATTAAGACTTAACTTACTCATGTATTACTTTTTCCTTACCCTCACAAATTCAAGAGATAACATTTCAACAACTATATTGGTTTTAGGCTTCAAAATATAATGATAAGTTCCATCACTTCCAGCTAATCGCATACCATCTATTTCTAACATTTTATTGATAACTTCTATATCTAATCCTTCAGGAAGCCAATTCTCCCGAATAATATGTACGGAATAATAATCACTATATCCTGTTTTGTTTGTACTTGCTGATAATTTGGACCGACTAAAAACAATATAGTTCCATAATGTTTCTCTCATAGAATCGTCAACCATTCCATAAAAAACATTCGTTTCTATTTCTTCTAATTTTGCTTTAATTTCCTCTAGTATCAATTTTTTTAATTCCTTCCAAATAGAGAAAAAGTTCGGTCTGAGTTCGGTCTATATATGCGATATCATATAAATATCCATCAATAACCGCTTTACATTTGTTATCAATGTCTTTAAAGTGTCTTGTTTTAATTTTCATAGACAAAGTAAAATCATTCTGACTTGCAAAATCTAAGTCCTGTTCCCTTTTTGACATTTCTTGAAAATCAAGTCGAACAACAAAATCCATATCATCTAAAACAGAAACATTTACTTTGGCCGAAAAATTAGTCCTTCTATCCTTTTCTCTATAAATTTTTGCAACACCATCATTAAACCTAGCAAATTTCTTTTGATTCATTCTATGTTTTCCTCACTTGCAACATAGTTTTTTACTAAATGCTGACTTCTTACTTGTGCAATCATTCTCTCATAATTTAAGTCAAATTCCTGAAGCGAATGTTCCCAATCATACAAGCAATACGCAAGAAAAAGACTATTCTCAGCCCCTGCAATCGAAAAATCAAAATCTTCTTCTACAATCCCTAACTTATATTTTAAGTCAGGGATTGCATTAGCGATAATTTCTTCTAATCGGGCATCCGTTTCTGTATCATTCCAAGTAATATTTAACTTTCTTCTTACTTGTCCTAATAAAGTTTGATTATCCATAATGAATTCTACCTTTTTTAACTATGCCGTCACTACTTCCTCTTTATTTCTTACAGTAATATACGCTGGAGAAAGATTACTGATATCTAAATAAACTGCTGCCGTATTATCGGATGCACGTCCAGCACCATATTGTTTCACTTTAAATACTCTTTGGTCTTCTAAGAATTTATATTCATCCGAATACTCAATCACACCATCCTTCGTGCCTCCCATTCCCAAGAAATACTCTCCCTTTAAGAAAAGAACTGCTTCACCTTCTTCAAGTGCATTGGAAATATAAACGGTTGTAGGAAACGGAAATAAATCTCTTACGTAAACACCATTCGCATTTAATACTGTTGTTGCTGGCATTACTTTAGTTAAATAATCAATCTGATTACAAATCAAACCAACTTCTTTAAACTTTCTTTTCTGTCCATTCTCTGTTTTCGCCATTCTTGCAACAACAGCACCATATTCTTCCGGACTAAAAGATTTAATTACTACTTTTTCCTTATTAGGATAACCTGTTGTAGAAGAAAAAGACACACCTTCGTGAATATCTTTAATTAATCCAACCGGTTGATTTACACCCGTTCCAGCAACAATAGCAAGTTCCAACGCTGCAAGCATAGCTTCTGAAAGCACGGAACGAATATATCCATCTAAAAATGTTGGTCCCAAATCAAGCATACCTAATTCAATAATTGCATAGGCAGAAAGTTTATTCTGATTCACATCGATTACTTTGAAGGAAGATGTAATTTCTTTAATAATTGCATCTGTTATTTTGCCCCAAACAGCATTTTGTGCTGTATGGTCATTCAAAATCCACTTTGTAATATAACCAACATACTGGAAATTAATAGCCTTTAATAATGGATACTCATCTTTCAGATTTTTATAAACATCTTCCATAATGGTGATTGGCATCAAATCTTCTTCATTACCACTTCCAATAATCGCAGTAAATGCCTGTTTTGGCTCTTTCGATTTTAATGCTACAATTACCTTTTCATACCACTTCTTTTCCTTTGTAGTTAACTGTCTATAACCTCTTTGAGCCAAAATAGCAACATCATTTGTTTCCTGTAATTCCTCAAAATCTGCTTTTACTTTTGCAGCAATAGAATCATGTAAACTTGTCCATGCTGCCTTGATATCTTCTTCTTTTCCGCTTTTCATAGCTTCTACTAAACTAGCTATGCTCTCGTTTTCGTTTGCAAATTTACGCATTTTATGTTCTCCTTATTTCTTTATTTTAAAATTGCATTAAAAAAACCACTCCATAAATTCTGAGCGGCTGCTTCTTCACTATTCTTTTTTTCTTCGTCGTCATCTTTGCTAGCATCTTCACCGTCTTTTGTTTCGTCGGTATCATCCTCTGGACTCTTTGACTCATCTTCTGGACTTTCGTCCCCTGGTTCTTCAGGTTCTTCTTCTGCCTTTGCTTTTTGAGTTCCTTTTTGAGTTGTTTTGATTAACTCAAATAACTTCTTAAATGAGTTTTGACTTGCTGCTGTCTTTTCCGTTTTGTTTATACTTGTAGCAAAACCATATTCCAGTGCTTCTTGTGGCAAAATCCATGTTTCAGCATCCATTAGAGCCTTGATTTCTTTTTCACTTAAGTTAGAATGTGCCTTATACGCCTCTACACTTGCTTGCGTGATTTTTTCTAAATCTTCGGCTTGTTTACGTAATTCTTCAGCATTTCCAGTTGCCCAAGTCCAAGCATTATGAACCATAAGTAACGATGCTTCATTCATAATTCTTTCATCGCCTGCCATAAAAATAACGGATGCAATACTACAAGCAAACCCATCACAAACCGTTCTAATTTTTGCTTTATGCCGTCTTAATGCGTTATAAATTGCCAAACCTTCTGCAACTTCTCCACCATAACTATTGATAAAAATATCAATTTGGTCTACATCACCAAGAGCTTCCAGTTGTTTAGAAAGATTCACGGCACTCATTTCGCCAAATTCTTCCCACGCCCAGCTTGTAATATCTCCATAAATGTTAATCGTTGCCGTTTGTCCCACCTTTTCCATAGAAAAATATTTCTTGTTCATTTATTCACCCCTTTCTTCATCTATTTCATTCATTACATTTTCAGCAAGTGCGTAATTTTTTGTCATCCAATATGCTTCTGCAAATTCATCTTCTAGTTCCTTCATACCTAAACGCTTTCGCATCTCATTGATATTAGTTATGCCTGAAGATATGGCTTTTGCTATACTATCACCTACTTCCATAATATCTATATGATTAATACAGGATGTATCCACTTGCACATAATTTCCTTGTTTCCATTCTTCATAAGAATAATACTTTCTTGTAAATTCTTCACTCAACATATCGGCTAAAGGGTCAATACAGATAGACAAATAAACTTTCACTATCTCATTCATATTGGTGATATTTCCATACATCATAGAAAGTGGAATTTTTAAGGCTTGTGCTGTCACCTCAAAAATTTCTTTTCTCATAGAAATAATATCGGAAGTATCCTTTGCATTATTTCCTTGCATTTTCTCTAAATTTATCCCTTTATACTGCGGATAAACTCCGGTATCACTTTCTACAAAAGATTTTAATTGTTCTTTTAAAATCTTTTCATATATTTCTTTAAAACGTGCATCTCCTGCTTGATATTGTTCCAGGACTAGTTTATACTTTTCCCCATTTGTTTTCTTATATGCTGCTAGTGCTTGAGAAATAACTTCTCCATATTGGATATAAAGGGAGTCTATTAAAGCTTTTACTTTCGAATTATCAAGCTGAATATAAAAAACTTCACTTGCTCTATGCTTTTTCTTCATTTGCTGACAATGAAAAGTCACATTGTAAAACAGATTTTCTTTTAACGGATTTGTATCATCTATATCAAAATCATCTGCACAAAAAATGTGTTGGCCATGTGGAACAACTAAAGCATGTCCTTTATAATAATAATTCTCTATAAAGTTATTGATAAATTGACTAGAATTTTGATTTGGATTTGGTGACACATTCAACAAATAATAAAGCTTATTCTTCACTTCTTTACCATTTTCATAGGTCTTAAATTCACATTTACTAAGTGTATTCGCAATATAAGAAATGCCAATATAAAGGGCTAGTTCTTTAAATGCCAATTGGTCAAGAAGTTTTTGTGTCACTGGACTAATATCCGCCGTTTCTATTTTTCGATTCAAAAAATCAAACAAACTAAACTTCTTCAATTCTTTTTTCACCCCCTACTTATAAAATAATAGGCTCAAGAAAATCTAACTCATAAGTTTCCGGAAGTTCTTCTTCTAATGTCATAGCCATAACAAATGCCATAAACATATCCGTCTTTCTTGATTTTTCTTCTATTTTTTCGTACTTAAAATTATTATTTGATGCTGGTACTAGCTTTGTATTATTAACAGCCCACCGAAACAACGGATCGTCACCAACTCGCAATCGATGTTTGAGAAAAATTGAATTAATCTTAGGCTGTACCAGCATAATGTCAGAAGGTCTAACCATCTTTATTTGCTTATCGTTGGCATCATACCCGATTGCTTTTAATGTTTTTGATAATAAGGCATACCGATAGGAGTCTACGGCAATTTTTTCTATTTGGTATATCATTCTCTGCTCGTTGATCCATTCACCTATTAGTTCGGGATTGATTTCAACATCATTAACCATAGTTAAAAGTCCACGCTGTGCCATTTCGTCAAGTGGAATTTTAATTCTGTGCTTGTCTTTTGAATTAGTACAAAACCAAGAATGATGAAGTCCGAAGTATTCCTCTTTTTCCTTGAATAAAAGAAACGCCGACATAAAATCGGTACTTTTAGTAAAATCAATTCCTAACATACACGGCTTTCCTATCAAATCTGGTACTTCTCTATTCGTTGCTTTGATGTTCTCCCAACTTGCAACCTCTGTATCTACTCGCCCCTGTGGAAGATTCATTCTTTTATCCATAAAAGAGTGGTTTTGTATTGGGTCCAACTTATAGTCTGCATACTCTCGTTGCATCTGCCCTTGTAGTATCGGCAAGTATGGAAGCGATGGGTTCGCCTTTTCCCAGTTCTTTGGGTCATGTACTTCTTCTTTATCATCCAGTTTGCAAATAAAAGGTAAAAATCCGTTGTCTGGGATTTCACCATTTAATATTTGGCTACTTTTTTTCAACAACTGGTCTAAAACACCATCCCGTACATCCCCATTTGTTGTAACATAGATTTTTCTAGGGTGTGGCTTCTTTCCGAGTCCTGTTGTAAATACATTGATATTATCCCAGTTTTCGTAGGCGTGAACTTCATCAAAAAAAACAACCCCTGACCTCAAACCGTCTTTTCCTTTCGGGTTGTTTGTTCTAAATTTTAGTTTTGCTTTTGTTTGTATACAAACAATTTCTTCCTTCGTCTTTCTAAAAAACTTTGACAACTTTTTAATGTTTCGGGGATTGTCCAAAACATTATATAAATCATCAAAAGTTGTCTTGGCTTGTTCTTCCGAATTAGCACAAATATCAACAAAATAATAGGGGATATCATTTGCTGGACTAATAAAACAAAAGCCAAGATAAGCTAAAAAAGCATTCTTGCCACCACCACGCCCTATCATGGCAAATACTTCTGCCCATCGTGGAAGTCCTCTTGCATCAAAGACACAAGCAAACAAAACAAGTAAAAATTTTTCCCATGGTATCAAATCAAATTCAAAATATACTTGAAATGCTAAATATCTTTCTATTTTTTCATAATCTACTATAAGCGTTTCTGTTGCAAAAACATCACAAATATAGTTTATCAACTGTTTTTGCTCTAAACAGGCATTTACTTTACCACTTCTTACAAGGTCTATATATTCTTTTACTTCGCTTGGAACTGGTGTACTCACCACAATTCCTCATTCTGCTCTGGTGGCGGTGGAATTACTAATTTTGCCCTAGAAGTAATGGTCAATCCTAATTCTTTTGCACAGGATAAACATTGTCTTAATGTCTTATCTTGTAAATTTTGCAAATCTTTTAACGCTTTTATATCATTCTTTGGAATTATTTTTGTTAATTCCTCTGTATATGTCAAATAAAGGTCAAGAGAAACAATATACAAAGCCAAACAGTCTACATCTAATTCCGTCAATATATTCAATGCTAAAAGCATTTCTGCAATATTTTTAAACTTTCGTTTTTGTTTTGAATTTAAGTAGGATGGTGGCTTCACATCAGTAAAAGGAACTTTCAATTCTCCATCTTCCCGTTCCTGAATCTGTTTCTTTGTCAGATGGCATTTCCCTTCTGCTTTTATGACTTCAATTGGTTTTTTATTTCTTCCCACCCTCTCACCGCCTTTTTTATTATTTTAGGAAAAATTTTTGACTTGTCGTGACTCCCCCTCGTTGTTCGTCCCCTCATCAGAAAACCCCTATGGGGAGTACGGGGGTATCGTTTTACCTACCATTTTTCTTCATTCTGAAATTTATCTTTCTGCTGCCAGTTTTTTAACTTATCATGTATCATATTGTGACACTTATTACATAAAGGAACTAGCTGTCTTTGTCTATTTCCGTTCTGGTCCATATAATATTTACTCAATGCCAAATCAGGACGAACCCGAACTTCATTTACATGATGCACACACTCCGCTTTTGTATAGTGTCCTCGTTTCAAACATTCCTGGCATTCATTATGTAGTTCTTCCTTTACTTCTTCTCTTAACTCTTTCCAATCTTCAGAATAATAAAAGAGTTCTATTTTGTTTTCTTTCATTAAATCTTTTATATAGTCAACAAGATTTATATTACTTGGTATTCTCACAAAATCACTTTCTTTGCGTTTTTCTTTATTTTCCTAATAAATCTTCATCCCAACAAAAAAAGTCCAAAAATAAAGCTTTTGGACTTTTTTTAGGCATATATAAAAGCAACATTTCAAGAAGTTACAGAACTTCTATTGAAAATGTGCTTTCCTTTTTTCACTCTTTTATTGTACTACACAAGTTTTTTAAAATCTAGGGCAACTTTAGACCCTTTCAGACAAATTTGGACACTTTTAGTTACAAAAGGTTACTTTCGGACATTTTTTCTTTCATCTAATATTTTTTGAACCTTTCTCAATCCACTTCTATGTATTCCTTTTGCCCAACTCATAGATTTTCCATACATTTCAGTAACTTCTTGAATAGAATAATATTGGACATATATTTTATGCAACAAATCATACTCTCTTGTACTTAACTGTTCTATAACCGAAATAACATCTTTCTTAATATAAACCAACCGTTCAATACAAGAATCTATCTCTTTTTCAATATCTACAAAACGAACGATTGCATATTCCATTTTTTGAGGATTGCCTGAAACCTGTACTCTTTCATCACTTATTTGTGCTGTTACTCCTACAGCAATACTTTTCCATTGTTCCTTTTCAGCCAATTTGTTCTCAATAATTTTATCTAACTTTTTTAACTGTTGTAAAAATTCTCGTGCTTTCATCATTCTCTCCAACCCCCAATTAAGAATATCATTAAAAGACAAAAAACAATACCTACGAAACAAAGTTCAAAGAAAGAACAAATGTTTCATAGGCATTGTTTCGATTGGTTTTTTACTACGGATATTTGATTATAATTATTATTATAGGCAAATAAATTATATCACATCGAATAGGGACATTGTGGGCAATTTTTATAAACTGCTGCCAATTCTATTTCAATAAAATGATTTTTAGAAAAACTATTTTACATCTGAAAAAAACTATGTTATACTGTAAATAATAAAAGCAACCGCCAACAAAGTGGTTGACCAATGATTGAGTAGAAAATACCACCCTGTCACTCGCCAAAGTTTAAGGGTGGTTTTTCTATGCTAAAAATTACTTACAGAACGTAAAAACGAATGTAAGTAATGCAAGAATGAACATGCCAAAAGCCATCAAATCTTTAAAATCAAAGTTTGAATTCTTCATCTGCACCACCTCCATTCATAAAGAATAGAGGTCAACACACCCTGTAACACGATTGCTTTGTCGTATCTTAGCACATTTCACCTGTTTTTGCAATAAGTTTATAAAGTAAAAGGCTATTACATTTGCTAAAATAGAAAGTAAAAATGATGAGAACAATGCTACTAACTTCTTCCTCTACCAGTATAAAAGTGGTAGCATTATTCTTTATTTATTTTGAATAACTTGCTATATAGTTATAAAACTTCCTTGATGCTGTTCTTCTATCCATATAAATAGCTGCACCTATTTCATCCCAACTAAGATTATTGATAACCCGATACCGAATAATTTCCGATTCTGGATATGGTGCAGATGCAATAAAATCTTCTACCATTTTTCTATCAAATTGAATCTTCTTTTTATAAAATTCAATTTCTCGTTCGATTCTTTCCTTTTCCTCAATATACCATTCTTCTAAAGCATTTTCCCCTTTTGACATATCTGATGGCATAGCAGTTCCTTTATATGGATTAAAAGTTTCGTGGTTTGCAAGCTCCATATACAAAGACTTTAACTTATTTTGTTCTCTTTGTACTATCAACAACTCTTGTTCGGTCACATCATTACTCCTTTACTTCGGATTTTAACCAATGAATCACAATATCCTTTGTATCACAAGGACAAGGATTCTTTTCAAGGTCTATTCCACATTTATTATAAGGTTCTCTTATTCTATGAAAACATAATTCAGAACACCACTTATATACAATATTCTCTTTTGGAAAGTTCAAGAAACAATCTGCCAGTTCTTCCTCTGTCATAGAACGAATCGTATCTACCATTGTTCGTTTTTTACCAAGTGAGGCACCATCTTCTGCTTTCATTAACTCTTTTCTCCTTTCCTTTATCCAACGCAACAACCATATACATCATACAAAGCTTCTTGCTGATAATAATGATTCTTGGTATTTAAGGCATTATAAAGAGACGTAGTCATATACGCCTGAATATTATCAATCTTGGCAACAGTCTTTTTCATACATTCCATTACATATTCCAGATGAGAACGTGTCAGCTTTAAGAATCTTGACTTTATCAATTCATAAGGACAATTTCCTTTATTCACTCGTATACTCTTACGTTTTACGCATACTACATCACAAATAACTCCAAAGAGTTCATCATAGAGTTCTTTGTCACCACGTTCTCCATAGACTTCTCCATACTTCATAAAATACTCATACTCAATGTTCTCTTTAATCTGCTCTATGTACAAGGCACACTTGTCCATCCCATCTATCTCCTCAGTCACTTCTTGATTTAGATTTACTTCTTTTGGATTAGGATAGATAAGATTGTTATTAGTGTCATTGTTATAACTTTGGTTAGTATAATTAATATTAATATAACTACTAAGACCCTCTGTTTTTTTGAACTCTAAAGATTTATTTTCTTGCTCTCTTGAGTTCATTTTTTTAACTTCTGCAAGTTCACTTTCTTGATTTGTTACAACTGCATTTTCTACTTCTTTAGATACAACATCTTTTTCTTCAAAAGCCAAATTCTTTTCGATTTGCTTATCTAACTCTTTTACTTCTAAACCAGCTACCATTTCTTCCTGAGAAATCGTAGCTAAATCCATAGTTTTTTCCTCTTTTTTCTTATCCTCAATATCAATTACATCTTTAGAATTAGGCATACTTTTCCCACTATCTGAATTTCCTCCTGACTTTGTATCAGCAAATCGTTTCACATAAATCATATCTAATCTACCAAGACCTCTACGTTTTCTTTCAATCAGACCAATACCATTTTTATTATCCAATTCTGCTAATATTTTAGAACAAGTTGCCTTAGAACAACACAAATCTTCTGCCACTTCTTCTACACCATAAAAAATATACACTCTGTTCTCTTCATCCAGCCAACCATTCTTTTTGGATAAGGACATTCTATCTAACATCAAACCATACAAAAGCTTTGCATCACTTGACAATCCTTTAAAACGTTCATCCTTAATTAATAATCTTGGTATTCTATAAAAAGAAAATTGTTCTGCTTCTATTCCATAATAATAATCAAACATCTCTCTTACCTCTCTTTTCTCAAAGTGTGTAAATCCAACCTACTTTATCATGCTCTAAAATGGCAAGAAGAACAGGTTTTATAATAAGTTTCTGTTCCTCTGCTCATTTCAATATCACTTTTCTTTTACCTGATTTCTTACTAATCAAAACTAAAGAAATCTTGTCCTCACTTGCTACATTCCATGTTTGCCATCGTAATCCTGCTGCCACAATTATTTTCTTTTGTGCCAAAGTTGGCTTCTTTGGTTGCTTCATTCTTTTTCTCCTATCTGTGAACTACTTTTCTTTGCACTGGTCCTTACGTAAGCTTTGGCTCTGCATCTACAAGAACCAGTGCAGATGTTCATTCTTTGCTCTCCTTATCCTTTTCTGCTTCTTCCAACGCACGTTTTCTTTTACTTTCCTCTGCTGCTAAAACGAAATTTACCGTAGCATTCTTAACCACATTCAGCCTTTTCTCATACTCCTCTGGTGTTAAAATAGGCGAACGAATAATTGCAATACAGTTTCTATAACGTTTTTGCACTACTCTCATTTTTTCCTCTGCCATATTCTCCACCTCCTCATCTATAAATTCTATGTACTACTGCTTGACTATGTTGCCTATAAACAAGCTATTACCTTTCATTCCATATCAACTGTTCCTATTTCAAAATATGCACAAACATCATCTGGTACAGGAGTTTTCTTTCCACCTTTGTTGATTGGAACTCCTAAAATACAATGTCCCATGTAAAGTGGTATATACTCCACCTTGTAATGACTTCCAGCTTTCATAAAATGCTGTCTATAATACTTGCAATACTGACAGCTTTTTGGCTTTGTATATTCTCCATTCTCTAACCTGTCACTCAATTCCTGTAATGCTTCTCGCAATTTAATGTTTTCTTTCTCAAGATTTGCGATTTCTGTTGATAACATTGGTTTTACTCCTTATTTTATGTTAAAATAAAAATGTTAACTTTTTATTTTATGATACATGACATTTTTGTTCGTGTTTTTTATTATACACGACACTTTTGTTCATGTCAAGTATTGGAGGACAAAACTATGAAATTTAATGAAAATCTTAAACTTTTACGCCTTGAATCTGCCTTAATGCAAAAAGAAATAGCATCTCTTTTAGGTGTATCTGTGCGAACTTTCCAAGGTTGGGAAAGTGGAAGAAGCGAACCTAATATTGAAAAACTTATTAAACTTGCTGATTTATTTCATGTTTCTATTGATTTTTTAGTTGGTAGGGTCTCTGTTCCCTTAGAGAACGTTGCGAAGTAGAAAATAAATCCTCTAATTTATCCCAATGAATAATTTTTCCTAATGCATCACCATTTTCAATACGTTGATACATTCTTGCTGAAATTCCAAGATACTTAGCAACTTCTTGTTGTGTCATGCCCGCTTCTTTGCGGGCTTTCTTCAAATTTTCTCTCATAATTTCTCACTTTATTAAATTTCATTCCATATCAACTGTTCCTATTTCAAAATATGCACAAACATCATCTGGTACAGGAGTTTTCTTTCCACCTTTGTTGATTGGAACTCCTAAAATACAATGTCCCATGTAAAGTGGTATATACTCCACCTTGTAATGACTTCCAGCTTTCATAAAATGCTGTCTATAATACTTGCAATATTGACAGCTTTTTGGCTTTGTATATTCTCCATTCTCTAACCTGTCACTCAGTTCTTGTAACGCCTCTCGCAACATAATATTTTCATTCTCTAATCTTGCTATTGCTACTGATAACATTGCTTTTTCCTCCTATTTAGTATCTAATAACAACTATATATTCTTTTATGCAAAAAGTCAATAGCTATTAGATACTAAATGGCAACTTTACTAAAATTGTTATTTAGTAGTAATATGTAACTAAATAGGAGGTGATATCGTATGCCAGCACCAATTCCCGGCAGAATAGCTACACAAATTCGTATCAACGAAATTGTATACAAGAAAACCAAACATATAGCAAATCAAGAAAGTCGAAATACCAATGCTCAAATTGAATATTTTGTTAAACTGGGTGTCGAAGCTTATGAACAAAAATATGGTCCTATTGTTCTTTCGGAAAATGAGTAATATCAGCTTCCCATAATCTACGCCCCTGTTCCAAAAGAACAATTAAAAATGTATTTTGTGCTATTCCCATTCTATCTGCTTCCTGCTTAATATAATTATGTATTTCAGCAGGAAGCCTAATTTGAGTGGACACAATCTTATTATCACTTTTCTTCATCTTCAGCTTTCTTAAAATCCTCTCTTACTTCTTTCTTTTTATTATCCTGCATCATATCTTCCATAACTGCTTCATACATCAAATCGAAATACTTTTTCACTCTTTTCACCGTTCCAGAAGAAACACCCTCTACTTTCACTTCGATATATGCTTTCATATCATCTTTTGTAACTTCTAAATCTTTTGAAAATCTCAAATTGTTCTCGCCCATCACGCTCAACCTCCTTTCTTTGTTGGTTGACTTTTCCATTTTTCTTCTTTATAATACATTCACAGACTCTTTTAGAGCCAAGTACATTCATTTAGAGGTATTACTAATGACTATTTCTGAAATACTACAAACACTATTTTTTAATCCTAATGCAAATTTTGAATTAGTTAGTGCAATAATTGCTTTAGGTACTATTGTTGTAACCATAGCTCTTAGCAAAAAGGAAACCTCTTTATCATTGATTAAAGAACGCTACGAAAACCTAATATTCCCTCTCTTTTCTCTATTAGAACCATTCCTTTATCAAAAAGAGATTCCTGATTCCCTTCCACATATTTTAGATTTCATTGAAAAACAAAAAATATATGCGGATGGAAAACTAATTGAGTTGGCTTATTACTGCCGTATAAATCCCTCAATCAAAGACTTTATAAATCTTTGCAAGTATGCTGATAAATCCTATGATTATTTTTGTAGAAAACTCGGTTTACGCCTTCGTTCAGTATCTTACCGATTAAATCGCAACCAATATAGTAATTACTTTTATTTGTTTTTCTATATCATTCGTATTCTTTCTGTACAACTTTTAATTTTTGCTACAGCAATGATAGGATTTCTTTCTTTATTATCACTTCTTGTTATCATTCTTGAAAATGCCTCTTTAATTGTTGAATTATCAATACTGCTTTTCTTACTTGTATTATTATTGATACTAAATAAAACTGTTCTCAAATAATATTTTTGTAAGCTTTACACGCATACACTATATAAATAATAGAGAAAAATAAACCTAACTTACTTGCTATCCAAAGTGCAATCAGAAATATAATGATTATTGCTATAATGTCTCTAATCACTTTGTTTCCTCCTGAGAACTTTCTTAGTATCTTCAAACAATCCTTTTACATAACCATCTATTACTTTAAAGTATTGGATGGTTATTATTTTTGTTGTCATATAAGCTGTCAATACAGATACTCCAACAATAAGCAAACCTTCTTCTATTCTCATTACTTTCCCCCTTCACAAATTCTTCTTCACCTAGACTTTCAAGTTTTGTATTATTCTTTATACTTTGTTTTCCAATCTTCAACAAATCCCCATGCTATTTCAGTAATTAAAGAATTAACACTTAGACCTCTTTTCTGAGCAATACCTTTCAAATTTTCAAATAAATCGCTAACAATTCTTATTGATAATCTTTTATACACTTTTCTCCCTCCTTTGTGACATAAATTTTATGTCTTTATAATAACATGACATATTTTTTATGTCAATTGATTTTTTTGTTTTTTATGGTATAATTTTTATGTCATATCTTAAAAGGAGGAATTTTTATGTCAAATGATATTTCTTTAACTGTTAGATTGCCACATGAACTTAATATACAACTTGGAATAGTATCAAAGGATATGGGAGTAACGAAAACAAATCTTATACGTTCTGCTATACATGATTTTTTAACTAACGACCAAACTATTCTTAGTTTTACTCCAAGTTCTAGTGACAAAAAAGACCGATTAGTATTAAATATTAATCAAATGACACGCAATATTTTAGAAAATGCCTGTCAAAAATATAATCAACCTATGAATGCGGTCATTACCTCTATCAGCATTTTAGCTCTAGAGCGTTCTTCCAAATGGCTACAAGCAACAAGGAAGTAACAGTTAGTCCAGTTTGCCTACTCATTTTTTCTAATTCTTCATATAATTTATTTGGTATTCTTAATGTTATTGATTTTCTTTCTGCCTCCTGTTGTAACTTTTTCTTTAGTTCAACAGGTAGGCAACTGGTTATCTGCCGTTTTTCTATCATTATTTTCTTATCACAACCACCCACTCTGTATTCCTTTCTGCTTATATTACAAATTCTTCTTTACCCAGACTTTTAAATTCTGTGTAACACTTTCCAACTCCTCAAGGGTTTCAAGTATCATCCTCATATCAGCTTTTTCATCTTCTTCAATCACACCATCCTCAGCTATATCCAAAAGTGTTTCTTTTGTTTGTTCTACTTTTCTAAAAGCAGATAACGCTTTAATTGAAATTCTATCTAGATTTTGAATATCTACTTTCGGCATATCACATTCAAGAGGACAAATTTCTGTGCAATAATAATTTCTAAGTTCTGGAGCATTATATAAATCTGCCATAAGGTGAACTTCTTCAGGATATGGATTAGCTAAACCACTTTCGATTCTGTAAAGTCTGCCTCTATCAATTGACATAATATCAGCTGCACCCTCTCTACTTCTTAACTGCTCATTGTGTGTTGAAGCATTGCTACGAGCTTGGTAAAAAGCATTGGCACTAGTCTTGGCTGTTATATTTGCCATTTTCTTTTTCACCTCCAAGAATTATAATTTTATAAAAGTCTATTCAAAATGGACTTAACTAGCAAAAAAATCTATGGATTTGTTACAAGCACCAGATATATAAATAGCCATTTCATAACTTAGACGAATATTTCCCTGTTCTAACTCTGAAACCCATTGTTTAGACTTTCCGATTATTTTACCAAGTTCTGTTTGAGTAAGCTTAGCTTCCATTCGTGCTTCTTTAATTTTTTGAGAAACATTCAATACTCTAGCATCCATATACCTCCTCCTTTCAATCCATTTTTTATGGATATTTTTATAATAATCCATTTCTTTTGGATTGTCAATTCTTTTGTCATTTTTTTTTGGACTATCGAGTACTTATCTTGAAAGTCCTTTATCTTTGGACTATAATATACTAAAAGGAGATTACCATGATAGACAGAAAAAAAATAATTGGTACAAGAATTAAACAACTTAGAAAAGAAAATAATCTAACACAAACCGAATTAGGATATAAATTAGATGTAATAAAACAAACAATAAGTAGTTGGGAAACTGGCATATCCAGTCCAAGTAATGAAACAATAATAATTATGTCCTCTCTTTTTGGTGTATCTGTTGATTACCTACTAGGTAATGATGTTCCAAAAGAAACTTCTGTAAAACCAAAAGAAGAAACATCCAATACTGATAAACAAGAAGAACATACCACTCATAAAGAAAAACAACTCTTAGACTTATATAGAAATTACCTTGACAAAGGTTTTTCAGAACAGCTAAGGAAAGAACTTGTGAACCTCTTTCCAGAGATGTCAAATAGTGAACCTAAACTTACTCGTTCTGAAGAAAAAGTATTGACTACCTTTAAGAGCTTGAATGAAGATAATCAAGACATTATTATTGGAAAAACGAAAGAACTATTAAGAGAACAACGATACGAAGAATCTATTACAGCAGAAAACTTGCTCAGAAAGGCAAAATAATTTCTTTAGAGCTATATAAAAAAGAACAAAAATAACTATTATAAGTACAAAAGGCTAGCCGTCATTATTCGTGATAATGACGGCTATTTTCGTTTTCCTCCAAATACCTAATCATATAGATTTCTTTTAATAAATCGCATACTCCACAAATATAGTTAAAAAATAATTCTTTTATGTAAAATTATGTTGATTTTCTTTATAATTCATCTTAAAATAGTAAAAAATAACATTTTTAAAAAGGAGAGACATTATGGAACAAAAGAATTCAGAAAACTCTGAAAAAACAAGTAAAAAAATACTACAGAAAATTTTAAGACTTTCAAAATGGTTACTATTTGCACTATTCCTCCTATTTGCGTTTGCTTTTATTTCATCTGTTGGGAATAGTATATTATTTTTATTATGTTCTTTATTGGTATGTCCACCTATATGGGATAAAATCAAAAATAAATTTAACCCCAAAAAAGGACTTGGTGGAATAATCATTACTATCATATTTTTAGTTAGTGTCTTTACCGCGCCTACTACTTCAGATGAAACTACTACCACTCCAACCAATACAAGAAACCACATCAATAATATAACAGAGATATCTTCTACACCTAATATAACTGAAACCGTTGAAGCAGAACCTACACCTACTCTAACTGCTACTATTGCTCCGACTAATACACCAACAGCAACACCGACTGTTACTCCTACAAATACTCCTACGCCAACACCGACTGTTGCTCCTACTAGTACTCCGACACCTACGCCAACTGTTGCTCCTACGAATACTCCGACACCTACACCAACTGTTGCTCCTACGAGTACTCCGACACCTACACCAACTGTTGCTCCTACTAGTCCTCCGACTCCAACACCAACCGTTGCTCCTACTAGTCCTCCGACTCCAACTATCAAAGTTACTCAAACAGAATATGTTTTAAATACGCATACCTTTAAAATCCACTATTCTGGTTGTTATTGGGCAAAACAAATTAAAGATTCTAATAGAGAAACATGGATTGGTAATAGTGTAGAGGACTTTATTAAATCACATCCTAATTATACTCCTTGTCAAAAATGTAACCCAAAATAGTATATCTTTCGGAAATTGATAATGTAAAAGAAAAAAACAGATATTAAAAAAAGTATCGTAAGTTTAGAATAATATCCCTATTGCACTAAGAAAATTATCAAGTTAAAGTTTATGTTGGCAAAGCCAAATTGGAGACAGTACTAAAACAAACCTAAAAAAAGAAATTAAACTTTGAAATATCTGATTATATTTTATAATTTTCTGAAATCTCTAACTTCCAATACAAACTTTTACAAGACCGAACTACCATTATTCACATTATGTTACTGACAAAAACGACAGAAGGGAGATTAAAATGTCTAATAAAAATGTTGACTGTTATGGAACACTAGCAGCAGAATTATTAACCGCTATCTCAAAAGTTTATTGGGGAAAAATGTATCAATATATTAAAGAAAATAACATTGATTATAAAAATGTTAACTGTTTTATCATGAACCCAGAAAGTATGTCTATTTATTTTAGTAAGAAATTTATTGCTATAGAATACTGCGGAAATCCCTATATAAAAACCATTGTAGAATCTTCAAAAAGAATGATAACAATTAATGACTTTACAAAAGAAGATTTAACTTCAAAAGAAGTTATTGAAAAAATAATTGGATTTACTTATGATAGTACAAGTCTAATTAGTTTTCCTTTAAGTTCAGGTTCATATGAAGATTTAATTATTCCAACAAACGTAGGGTTAGATAAACTAATTGACCTTAAATGGAATTTTACAGCTCAAAATAGTGTAATAAGTTTCAATTCACAAGGATTGGATATTGAAGAGGGGCAATTTGTTAGATTAATAAATGCTATGTTTTTTGATGAAAAAAACAATGACTTAAAAACTAGAATTATTAAATGGATAGATTTTATTCCTTGTTACTATAATGAACCTTCCGAAGGTGAAGTAGATGAATTTCGTTTTAATCTAGAAATATATAATAGATTATGGAAAGCAGACCTTTTTTATCAGTACCCAGAACCATCAGATTTTAAATATGATAAGCTCCCAAAAATAAATAGATTTATTGAGTTATTTGGTGACTCCAAAAATTCAGAACCAAATATCACTTCCTTTTTAACAGAAAAAGAAAATCATTTTATCCTTAATATGGGATTTATGGGAACAGGAGTACACTCTCAAGTAAAATGCGAATGGCAAAGTGACAATAAAGATGAAATTATACCAGACTTTTTTGTAGTTAGAGCAAATGGATATGCTGATATTGTGGAATTTAAATTACCAAAAGTTAAAGGAAATACAGTTGTTGGAAGAAAAAATCGAGAACAATTTAGTTCGGAAATTAATTCTTATATTGCTCAGACAAGAGTATATAGAAATTATTTTGATGACCCTAATAACCGAAAATGGTTTGAACAAAAATATGGATTCAAGGTATATAAACCAAAAAGATATTTAATTATTGGAAGAAGAAACGATTTTGAATGTGACGAATGGATAGAAATAAAATCTGATTACACAGACGTAGAAATTATTACATATGATGACTTAATTGATACCGTTGTTTCACAATTTTACCAATAAAAACTTACCTTCAATTTTGAAATATATCTGTTACCATCTATCTTTTTAAACAATAATAAAAATGACAAATTATTAACCCTATAAATATTAAGAAATCTTTGAACCTCTCATCACAAATTGACGAGAGGTTCAATATTATACTACTATTCAAAAATATCCATTAAATTCCTTACATTCCGAAAATTCTAAAATATAAGATATCCACAAAAACATAGCCAGAAGTATCGTTTTTACGATAAGACTAATAAAAAACCTACTATATCAAACCTCTTATTCCAAAAGGAAAAAAATTTTTAGTGTTCTTCATCTGTTTTACATACTGAACGAACTTTATTACAAAGTTTATCTTCATTTATACCCACCAAATGTAATGAAATTTTTACAATCAATTCATCTTTAATGCTTGAATCATCAATTTTTTCTATCAAACTTATTGCCTTAGTACTATTAGAATCAGATGTTAATTTATCAAAAAATTCTGTTATCTTTTCATTTGCTTTATTTGAAAGTTGGTAAAACAAAATAGATACAACCTCAAGTATACCTCCAGCTACTATTCCAGGCCACTCATTATTATTAAAAATTAATGAAATCATAATTACTAAAAAACCAACAATATTTCCCCAAAAACTTAACCAAAATGCCCATTGTGATTGTGTCAATCTCTGATTGTGATAACTCTTTTTAATATCCTCGATATTCTCTGGAGTAGAAGTCTTTTTACCAGTGACAAATTCAGCTATTCGTTTTGGATCTACAATAACTTTTTCTTTTGTAACAAAAGCCATTTTATTTTTCCTCCATTACTTTAGCTACTAACGCATTTACAAGAACTGTATGCCCACAATTACTACATGTTACAGGCACAACTGGTACAATCGAAGAATTTGGACCACCTAAATAAAGATTTCCTTTATTATATTCTCGCAGTTCAAACATCTTATTTTCAACATTCCATTCAGGTCCTCTACAATATGGACAAATTGTTCCTTGCCATTTCTCATTTAAAAATTGAATCATTTTTTGAGTATCAATATTCATTTCCTTTACCTCAAATATTTTTTTATTTTATAGTTATTTTTTCTCTAAAACTTCTAATAGTCCTTATCATATATTTGTCGATATATCAACTTTAACAACATTGTTAATTTCAGTCATTATAGGAGTATATAAATCTACATCTAATTTAGGAGTAGATAATGAAACAACTAATGAATATCTAATTTTACTATTGCTCTTTCCTAAATAACTTCGCTCTCTCCACCATCCAACAACAGGAAACACTGCAATATTATTACAATCACATAATTCAACTGCTGTTAGTTCACAATAATCAGAATGTATTGAACCTACATCTCGATTATCTGTTCCAAGATACCAACGATCACTACCACTAGTACCTTCTCCTTTATCATTTCTGTCATCTCCACGCATTTTTACATTAATACGCTTTCTAAAATCAGTAACGCTTTCATTTGAATTAATTACATCAAATCGAAGTCCACAAGATGGATAACGATATTTATCTTTCCACCCAATTTCACCTGGACTAGGTTCAATAAAATAAGACAAAGTAACTTTCAATGTAACATTTACACTTCCAAGTGATTTCAATACCTCTGTAGGCCAAGGTAATGTATGAAAATGCATTTCATTCATACTATTTTTATTATATGGTTGTAATTCTCCTTGAATTACCATATTTACACTATTATTCATGCATTGAATAGCCTTCTCTAAATTAGGAATACCATATCCACATGTTCTTAAAAGTCTTCGACGCCCTTTTGTTTTTGTATCTTCAGTACAAAACTGATTTTTCATTTGTTCTGTCCAAGTCGCAGAATGTACCATTAATGCTCTAACCGTTTCTGGCCACATTTCTGGATATTCTTTCATTAATTGTGCACAAAACCATGCTGCCTGTGCTGTTGCAGAACTTGTTCCCCATATTGTCGAAAAATATCTCATGAAAGGTCTATAATTTGTCGTCAATAAAGATAAATCTGAACATTCTGAATAATCAAATCCATTAGTTGCCATATTCCCACCATCAAATAATACCTCTGGCTTAATAGGCCACTTATTGTTCCATAATTCGGAAGTTGAACTATATGGCGATAATTCTCCAACTTTTGCTACTGGAGCATATCCTTTAAATGCTACATCTGTTATATCAATATCATTAACATATGCTCCAACTGTAATTGCATTCCATGCTTGACCAGGACTTTCAACACAATGCAAAGTATTTGCATCAGGATATTGAACTTTTTTTAATTCATCAGGATACACATTTCCTGCACTAATAACAAATAAACGCTTTATATCTTCTTCTGTAGCACCAGATGTAATATTATCAATTGCTCCTGACCAAGAAGTAGGACTTCCATCAAATGTATTATGTTCTGGAGAAGTTACTGCCATACATATAACCCTTTTTGCAGATGGATTAGATATTTCTGCCAAAGATACTGCCTGTTCTGTCACTGCACCATACAATTCTAAATCATTTCCACCTGTTGGAGGCAAAATTTTTACAGACTCTATTTTATGTGATAATTTTATTTGAGAATTTCCTACCAAAGCATCCTTTATATTATTAAATAATGCAATTCCAGCCATTTCTGTTCCATGACCCTGATGGTCTCCATTTCCCCATTTTGCATTCACAGCTTGCACATTTGTTATATCAATTGCTTTTTCCAACAAAGGATGTAAAGATGTAATTCCTGTATCTAATAAACAAATAGATATATTACTATCTATGTATGCTATACGACTAAGGAGTTCTTCGCCCCACTCTCCTTGCTCACTATTAGTTAAATCTTCAAAGAAAGTAGTAGGTTCTTGTGCTCTTCTTATTTCAGCAATATACGGACAACTCGCTATTAAAAATTTCAATTGCTCTTCATTTGTATATATCAACTTAACAATACGTTCAGGAAAAATAATATGTTTTTCCAACACTCGTATTTGATTTTCTAAGCATATTGATACAATACTATCTTCAGACTTTTTCCATTCTTCGGTAGTACCCTTTTTATAATCATATCTAAGCCAAATTTCACACCAACCTGGTTCTATTTTAGGCATACTTTCAATTGTTCCAATCCAAAAAGACTCTAATATTGCCTCTCTTATATCATCAATACTAGAAATCAAATCATTATTTTTCGGATTTCCTTTTTTTGTTTTTTCATTAGCATATTCCTCTATCTTTTTTAAAAAAAATACTTCTTGACCAGCAGGAATATATACTGTTGCTTTAGTTATAGATTCTCTTTCATCTTTATGTAAATTTAGTAAACGAATTCCTGCTTTACGATTCTCCAAACTTCTTATTGCCAAATCATATTCTTTTGCACTAGAAAATTCAAGATAAATACCTTCTTTATATCGAATTGCTGCAGTTTGCTTTTCTTTCGTGGCACTAGCATAACATTCTCGTAATTTTCTCTTTACAAACTCAGCATGAGTTGAAACTATACGCTCTGGAATTTTTTTACTTACAGGTGAAGAAGCAGTTATATATGACACAGTTTCTGCTGTTTGAGTTAAAAAAATATTTCTTTTGTCTACAGCCATTTTTCTTATGCCTCCTTACATAAATATACACTATGCCGTTCTTTCAGTAATCCTAACATCATCTCATTTGTAATCGACTCATCATTAAGAATAGAATTTTTAATTGCATCATCACATACTCTTGCAATTTCAGCATGACTTAAACCTTCAGCAAATTTAAGCACTTCTTTGGAAACTATAAACTGCTTATCAAATGTTTTTATTTTATATTCAAATAATCGTTTTATTTCTATAGTTGTCGGTAACATATAGTGCAATACATCATCAAATCTTCTAAATAATGCTTGATCCAATAATTTTTGATTATTTGTGGCAGCTATTATTATACTTTCTGAAACATCTTGCTCTATAAATTGTAAAAACGAGTTAAGAATTCGTCTCATTTCTCCAACTTCATTATCAAGACTTCTATCTGCACCAATAGCATCAAATTCATCAAATAAATATACTCCTATTGTAGTTTCCATACTCTCAAATATTTGTCTTAACTTTGCACTCGTTTCTCCCATAAACTTTGTCACAATCTTATCCATCTGTACAATATATAAAGGTAATGATAACTCTGAAGCAATAATAGATGCTGTCAATGTTTTGCCTGTTCCAGGACTTCCTTCTATTAATATTTTTCTTCTATTTGTCAATCCATACGACATTAACTTATTTCTATTTCTATATTCATTCAAAATTCTCTGAATTTTATTAGTAATTTCTTCAGAAACAATTAACTCTGAAATATCATGTGAAGGTATTGACATAGTAAGCATAGGATTAATAGTTGTAAGTTGAACAATATTTGCTCTTTTTGTCCCTATTTTTTCAACATTTTTTTTCAAATCACGAGCTAAATTATCATGTCCTAATTTTGCTTCATGTGCTGCTATTTGTAAAACAATTGTTTTAAATCTCTCATTATCATCATCTGCATAAGCTTTTACTAAACTTTTAATCTGCTCTGCTGTAGCCATTTAATTCACCTCCTATTACTTATATAGATAAACCTTCCAGTGTTTGTTGCATTGTCCTTTGTAAACAATCTAATTTAAATATATTATTTTCAGACAAAATTCTTAATATATCCATTTGATTTCTAACTAGTTTTGCCCCTTTTTCTATATATCTTGCAGGCCAAGTAATATCCTCAACCTTTAATACTGATTCTGGAATCAAAACTTGCCTTTTCTGTTTCATAGCAAATTCAACTTGTTTTAATGCTCCAGAAATTTTATTAGCTTCCATAACTATTGTTGCTAAAGAAAGACCACTCAATACTCCATTTCTTAAAGGAAAAAAACATCGTTTTGTTTTACTTGCAGGAGAAAACTGAGATACAACTAACCCCTTTTTTTCTATTTCTAATTGAATTTCCTTATTTTCTGGTGGATAATACTGATTAAGATTTGTACCTATTACTGCAATAGTATTATATCCACTATTTAATGCTGCATCATGTGCTGTTGCATCAATACCTTTTGCTAATCCTGAAACAACTGTAATTCCATTTTTGCCAAGAACTTCTGCAATCTGTTTTGTATTATCTTTTGCTATGTCTGATGCTTGCCTTGACCCAACTAATGCTATCGTTCTTGTTTCATATAATAAAGACTTTTTACCACGAATATATAAAAACCTTGGTGCTTGTTTTGTTTTTGCAAGCATAGGAGGATAATCTTCATTTCCTTTCTTTAAAATTTCATCTGTTTTCTTCAAAGAAAGAAAAGATTTTTTTGCTTGCTGATATTCCTTCAATAATATATCCTCACTTATTCCAAAATAAGAAGCATATTGTTTACACATATCTCCTAAATCTATCGGAGTATTAATAGAATGTAACTTACCAAATTCTATAAACTTTGGTTCTAATTCTTTTTCTGTTACTTCTAATACATTCATAAGAGTAGAATAATTTAAAGCTTCTTGTTTAACCTTTGTATCAATTTTAAATGCATTTTCAGAACTTTTTGTACTAACATTTTTGAATATTTCTACTTCTTCTTTTCTTCTATTTAATTCATCAATATGAAAAATTGTTCCAGAATTATTTTTTTTCAATGGTTTTATTTTTCCTTCTTGAATTAACTTACTTAATCTCTGAGGTGTAATTCCCAGATAATCGGCTGCCTCTTTTGCAAAAAAAATTTGCTCAGCTAATACAGTTTCATTCATTATAATCACCTTCTTTATTTTATTATACATCAAGAGTTTCGAATTATCAACCCTTAATATAATGTTATTTTAAGGAAAAATACTAACGTCTCAATATCCATTCTTTTCATTGACAAATATTTTTATATTTGTTAATATAATCTTATCAAAAAATTATTGTTCAAAGATAATTCTATCTAAAGGAGAAAATTCTTATGCAAAAACCAGAGCGTTATTTTTATCCAGCTATTTTTTCCTACGAACCAAACAAAAAAATCAATGTTCTTTTCCCTGATTTAAACTGCACCACCACTGGTACTTCAGACGAGGATGCTTTTCTATCTGCTCGCAAGCTTCTTGGCCATATTCTTTGCGAACTTGAAGAAGATAACAAAGAACTTCCTATTCCTACTCCTCTATCAGAGTTAGAAGTACAACCAAACGAATATACAGTATTGATTGATGTATATATGCCTTCGGTACGTCAATCACACATCAATCGTTCTGTTAATCGAACTGTTACATTACCTGCTTGGCTAAATGCTGCAGCTTTAGAGAAAAATATTAACTTTTCACAAGTTCTTCAGGAAGCATTGAAGCAACAACTACATTTAAATTAAGCATCATCTAACATGCAATACTCTTTTTTATGGAGGGATTTTATGTATTATGAAGAAAAATACGAACCAGAACAAATACTTATCTACCTTAGAAAGTCTCGTTCTGATGACCCGTTACTTTCTTTAGAGGAAGTATTACAAAAACATGAAGCTATGCTTATGGATTGGGCTTCTCGCAATTTAGATTCTCCTATTCCTGAGTCAAATATTTATCGAGAGGTTGTTTCTGGTGAAACGATTGATGGCAGACCTGAAGTACAGAAGTTATTACAGCGTATTGAAAATCCTAGAATTAAGGCTGTTCTTATCGTAGAGGTTCAGCGTTTAAGTCGTGGTGATTTAGAGGATTGTGGTCGTATTATGAAGTTATTTCGATACACCAATACAAAGGTTATCACTCCGATGAAGACGTATGACTTATCAGATGAGTACGATAGAGATGCTTTTGAGCGTGAGTTAAAGCGTGGTAATGATTATTTAGAGTATTATAAAAAGATTCAAAATAGGGGAAAGCTTCTTTCTGCGAAGGATGGAAACTATATTGGTAGTGTAGCTCCTTATGGTTATGAAAAAATTATCCTAAAAGATGGCAGAAAAGATATTCCTACCTTAAAAATTAAAGAGTCCGAAGCTGAAATTGTGCGTTTAATTTTTGATATGTACAGTAATCAAGGAATTGGTTTAGTGAATATTGCAAATAAACTAAATGAAATGAAAGTACAAGCACCAAAGGGCGATTATTGGACTTACAGTACTTTAACTGGTATTATTCAAAATGTACATTACATAGGTAAAATAAAATGGAATGCCAGGAAAAATGTTTCTGTTGTAAAGGACCAAGAAGTACGAACTACACGACCTAAAAACAAAGAATATTTTATTTTTGAAGGAAAACATCCTGCTATCATTGAAGAAGAACTGTTCCAACGTGTACAGGACATCAAAAAGAAATCTGCTCGTTTAAGCTATAAGGAAAGACCTTTAGTAAATCCTTTGGCATCTTTATTATATTGTGAATGTGGAAGTGTGATGCAACTTAGAACCTACAAACAAGCAAATGGTCAGCGTTCTGCTCCTAGATTTGCTTGTAGAAATCAAACGATTTGCAATAATGGTTCGGTGTTATATGAGGAGCTTATTCAAAATCTTTGTGATATTTTAGAAGAACACGTAGACAATTTTAGAATTTGCATGAAACGAGACGGTTCTGCTGCCAAAGAGAAACAAAAGCAAAATTATGAATTATTAAAGAAACGCCTTCAGGAACTGGAGCAAAAAGAAGTCTCTTTATGGGATAAATATGCAGAAGAAGGAATGCCAAAAGACATTTTTGAAAAATTAAGAGATAAAGTACTATCCGAAAAAGAAGAAATTACTACTACTCTAAAAAATATGGTCGAGCATCCTATCATTGACTACTCAGAACATATTATTACATTTTCTTATGCCATAGAACTATTACAAGATACAACTGCCTCTATGGAAACAAAAAATGCATTTCTTAAAACTTGTATCAATCGTATTACTTATAAAAGAGAACGTCCCAAAAGGGAACACAACGGGCTTACTACAGTTAAAGGATGGTCATCTCCTGCTTTTGAACTGGATATCCAATTTAAGCTCTAATAGAGTAGAGAAATAACAGCATATGTTATTTCCCTCTCATTGAACCGTACGT
>CALAEX010000076.1 GCA_937891165.1 uncultured Lachnospiraceae bacterium
TTGTTTATGTGTGAAAGGTCCGTTTTAAAAATGACTTTTGACACCCACATCATATAATACCTACATACATAGTGTTAAAGAATCGAGGAAAAAAATGAAAATAATTGCACTATATCTTCCACAATTTCATAAAGTACCTGAAAATGATGCATGGTGGGGAAAAGACTTTACAGACTGGGTCTCAACAAAAAATGGCTTTCCAATGTTCGAAGAACATTATCAGCCACATATACCAATGAATAATAATTATTATAATCTTTTAGAAAAAGAAGTTATGGAATGGCAAGCAAAGTTAATGCATGATTATCAAGTAGATGGTCTATGTTTTTATCATTATTGGTTTAAAGATGGTAAAAAAATGTTAGAAAAGCCAGCTGAAAATTTACTTTTATGGAAAGATATCGATATGCCATATTGTTTTTGTTGGGCAAATATGTCATGGGCAAGGTCATGGGCAAAAATGAAGGATATGGATTTTTGGATTAATGAAGATGACATTCAAATGGACGAAAACGGAAAAGCACTTTTAATTGAACAAACTTATGGTTCAAAAGAAGATTGGAAAAAGCACTTTGAATATTTGCTACCATTTTTTTTAGACCAAAGATATATAAAAATTGACAATCGACCTATTATATGGATATATCGAACAGATTTAATTGATTGTATAGAAGATATGGTTAACTATTGGAATGAATTAGCTAAAAACCACGGACTAAATGGAATTTATGTAATGGGTTCTTATTATCATCCAGAAAAAACGAATGCCTTAGATGCAGCAGTAATATATGAACCAGGAGAAATACTCCCTAAAGTACCTTATACAGAAAAAAATAATTTATGTATATATAATTATGATGAATATTGGAATACTTCTATTAGACATGATTACAGTGATATCAAAACATATTATACAGGTTTGGTGAATTATGACGATACTCCAAGACAAGGAAATAATGGACATATAATAAGTGGTACGCCATTACAATTTGAACAATGGTTAAAAATCCTATTAAAGAAAAGTGAAGAAAAAGGAAATGAGCTAGTCTTTCTAAATGCCTGGAATGAATGGGGCGAAGGTAACCATTTAGAACCAGACGAAAAATATAGTTATCAATACCTAGAAGCTATCCTGAAAGCAAAACAAACATATAAAGATATCGATTTTACAAAAATAAAAATTTCTCCATATAGTAATGAACAACTATTGGAATTAAATCATTATAAAAAGTCATGTGATAAAACTATTACCAATTTAGAAGTTTTAGAAAAATGGATGCTTCTAAAACAAAAAGGAATCTCACTAAGTTCCCATCCTAATCTGAAACAAGTAAAACATATCGCTATATATGGTTATGGACTTCTAGGAAAACTTTTATTAAATGAATTTAATAAATCTTCCATTCAAGTGGATTTCTTCATAGATAAAAACGCAACAGAATATGATGATAAAATATGTGTACAAGCTTTAAGTGAAAATTTACTACCAGTTGATTTAATTATTGTCTCATTACCTAATTATTATTATGAAATATTAAATGACTTTCATAAATATAAGATACAAAATTATATTCTTATAGATGAAATAATAAAAGAATTAGAAAGGATGTATTATGACGAATAGTTTTATTCAAAACTTAAAAAATAAATTACTTGGTAAAAAAATATTTATTTATGGTGCTGGAAATTATGGACGTACATTATATAACTTTTTACAAGAGCAAAAAATATGTTCGATAGAAGGTTTTATAATTAGCAAACTAACTACAGAACGTTTCGTCTTAACACAACCAATAATTAATTTAAAAGAATATACATCATTAAATCAGGATATTCTTAATAATTCTTTAATAATAATTGCTGTATCTAATAAATATTCTACTGAGATTATAAATAAGCTAGAAGAAAAAAGTATTTATAACTTTTTAATACTAGACTCAGATGTATGGGACTACATTCAAAAAAACACTTTATTTACTAAAGTTAAACCAAATAAGAATATTGCCATCCTTTTATATCACAGAGTTATTGATTCTAACTATAATTTTTGGAAATTAAATGTTTCTCCATCAACATTTGAGAAACATATGAAATATCTCAAAGAAACTTATCATATACTAAAATTAGAAGATGATTGGACAACAATTGTAAAGCCTGATGAAAAATATGTTATTATCACATTTGACGATGGATATGTTGATAATTATAAATTTGCACTACCAATTTTAGAAAAATATAAAATCCCAGCAACTATATTTGTAAGTACTGATTATATTGATACAAACTATATGTATTGGTGGGATGAATTAGAAAAAATATTTATCATTGATAAGTATAGAGGAAGTTTTGAATTTGAAGGGAAAAAATATAATTTAAATGATCAAAATGATGCATCTACTACCTGTATAGATATCAGAAACTACTTAAAAAATTTAAGTCCAATAGAACGAGAATCTAAATTTGAAAAATTGCGACATTTATTGAACGTTACACCCATTTATACAGAAGAATTAAGAAGTCTCTCAAGTAGTGAATTAAAAATCTTGTCACAATCTGAATTTTGTTCTATTGGTGTACATACAAAATCACATATATCTATGGGAAAAAATGCCCCTACAGAACTAATGCAACACGAAATTGTGGAATCTAAAAAAATTCTAGAATCATATATACAAAAAGAAATTACAACTTTTGCTTATCCTTATGGTGGAATTGAAGATAGATGTCCATTAGCAGAAAAAATAATAATTGAAAATGGATTTAAAAAAATAGTTACTGTTGAAAATAAAAATATTGATAAAGATAGTAGTTTATACAATCTTCCAAGACATATGATATTTAATGATGATAATATAGAATGCAAAATCAATAAAATATGGGGGATATATGGATAATGAAAGAAAACATTATTTTATTTGGAGCAGGAAAATTATATAAAGAACGAATAACATTATTAAAAGAAAAATATAATATATTAGCAATTATAGATAATAACGCCGAACACATAACAATAGATACGAACAATATACCTATATATAAACCTAATAAAATAGTAGACTTGACATGTGTACCAATTATTATTATGTCTGATTTTATAATTGAGATCATATTACAATTATCACAAATTATTGGTGAACAGGCCTGTAATGAACGAGTAAAAATAGGAAGACTATGCGTTCCTGTTAGTTTGGAAGAAAAGACCATCTCAAAGGAAAATAGTTCCATTAAAATAGAAAATGGAGAAATTTTTTTCATTTCTGAAAAAAATACTATTATATTAGAAAAATCAGAAGAATATATCAAAAAATTATATAGAATTATTACATATCAAAATAGCAAATTATTACAAGAAATAATAAATATGCCTATTAATCCTATAGATGATGCATTTGGGACAAAAAGAGGTACAGCAATTGATAGATATTATATAGAAAAGTTTTTAGAAAAAAATCAAGCTTTTATTTATGGAAAATGTTTAGAAATCGCAGAAGATACTTATACTAAGAAATATGGTCAAAGTAAGGTTACTTCTTCTGTAATGCTTCATGTTCAAGGCTTAGGAGATAATGTCATAAAAGGAAATCTTGAAACGGGAGAAAATATAGAGGAGAATGATTTTGATTCTATGATAATTACACAAACATTAATGTTTATATATGACTTAAAATCAACCGTTAAAAATATTTACAAAGGTTTAAAAAATGGTGGAACAGCATTAATTACTGTTTCAGGTATAGCTAAAATCGCAAGGTATGATGATGACAATTGGGGAGAATTTCATTCTTTTTATATGAACGGATTAAAAAAATTATTTGTACCTATTTTTGGGGAAGACAATGTACAAATTATTCATTATGGTAATGTAAAATCTGCAATTGCTTTCTTATATGGTGCTACCGTAGAAGAACTTTCTGTTACCGATTTTGAATATGTAGATAAAGATTATCCTGTTATATATGGAATAAAAGCTACCAAAAAGAGGTGATAATTTATGCATAAAAAGCTAAATATAATTATATTTGGCACAGGAGGATATTATCAGAAATATAAAAATAGATTTACTAATTGTAATATTTTGGCACTATTAGATAATGCTAAAGAAAAGCAAGGACAATTAATTGATGGAAAAGAAGTGATTGCAATTACTGATATCTATCAATACGAATATGATTATATTGTTATTTTAATACATACATATGAAGATATAGTATTACAATTAAAAAATGTAGGAATTACAGAAGACAAAATAATAACACCCAATTCAGAAGGGAAATTTAATTCCTTTAGACAAGTAAAAAGAACTGTATCAGAAAATACTGCTGATATTTTATTAGTATCACATGAAATGAATATGAGAGGAGCACCTTTAATTCTTTTTGAAATGGCAAAAATTTTAAAAAGTAATGGAAAAACCGTAGAAGTTGCAACGACTACACATGGTGCTTTGTACCAATATTATGAAGAAGAAAACATTCCTATCCTTGAATTTGATGATTTCTTTTTAACTAAAGAAGACATAATAAAATACTTTGGAGTATATAAGTTAATTATTGTAAATACTTTAGCATTATCTGATTTAATTTCAAAGTTAGATATCCTAAATAAAAATATTATTTGGTGGCTTCATGAAGAATGGAGTGCTTATCCTATATTAAAACCAAATACGAGTATTAATTTTAAAAATAAAAAACTACATATTTATGGTGTTGGAAATAGAGCAATCCAATCATTTAAAGATTATTATGGATATAATAAAGAGATTCAAAATTTACAATGGGGAATTCCGTATGTTCCAGCACTAAATAACAATCATAATGAAAAAACAGTATTTGCAGTAATAGGTCCAGTCTGTAAAATTAAAGGACAAGATATACTATTAAAAGTGGTAAAAGAAAATTTTAAAGGAATTTTGTCAAATATAGAACTATGGATTATTGGACACATAACAGAATATGATAAGAAAACTTTTGAAGAATTTGATTGTATTAAAGTATTTGGAGAAATAAATCATGTTGACATGATGAAATTATATCAACATATAGATGTAGTTTTAAGTACATCTAGAAATGATACTATGCCAATTGTTTTAGTTGAGGGAATGATGAATAAAAAAATATGTATGACTTCCAATGGAACAGGTGTATCAGATTATATCATTAATCATCAAAATGGAATTGTATTTGAATCTGAAAACGCTTTGAATCTTAGCGAAGAAATATATTGGCTATTAACTCATAAATCGCAATGGAAAGATATACAAACTCAAGCTCATAAATTATATCTAAATAAGTATTCTCTAACTCAGTTCGAAAATTGTATTATGGAATTAATAAGTGACTATATGTAAGGTTCTAAAAATTAATTACTCAACTTTCTTTCAAATAAGAGAAAGTTGAGTTAATTACTTTTAGTAAAAAAGTGTTGGGCTCAAGCTTTTTGTAATATTTTTGAATCATTACACATGATAAGTACTCCTTTTCTTTCTTAACATCATTATGTCTTATAGGTCACTCCTGTTAAGACTTTATTATACCATAACATTATCGGATACGGTAGAAAGTCCACTTTTCCTATTGTCAAACCCTTTTTGTTTTGTTATTATAATAGCAACAACAGAATAATTCAATATTATGATGTGGGTGTCAAAAGTCATTTTTAAAACGGACCTTTCACACATAAACAA
>CALAEX010000077.1 GCA_937891165.1 uncultured Lachnospiraceae bacterium
GTTACGACTTCGGCTTTCTGAATGGTACGTTTGAAAAACATATCTGCTTTTCCTTGAAATTTACCTTCTTCATCTAGCTTCTCTAACGAACAAAGCAAACAATAACTGGCATCTTGTACAAAGGCTTTTTTATTCGTCTGCGAATGGATTCTGCCATAACTTTTTGTAAATGCATCATAAAGCTTGTTTAATTCCACTTGCTTTTTTTGAATACTTTCCTCAGAATATTCTTGTAATTGATATTCTATCAATTCGTGTGTACAATCTCGTATTTGTAACAATCCTATCATTCTTTGCTTCATTGCTTCGGATACTTCCACCAAAGTCATGCTGTCATTTTCTCGATAATATATCTCATCTTTTACCATCGTATAACTATAATTTTTCACCATTGGATTCGCAGGAAGAATTTCTTTCCTTGGCTCTTGTGGTAGTTCCTCTAACTCTGCCATATCCATACTTCCCTCAATTTGTGACAACGCTTTCTTTAATTGCTCCGAAAAAGGAAGTTCTGTATTAACTACACAACTGGCTTCTTTTCCATACGGACCACTCACCCATTCCATCGTACCAACTATCATTTCAGGATGCTCTACAAAATAAGTATTCATTGGAATGCCATCTGCATTTTCTGTTGTTTTTACCCAACTTGGCTCCATCTCTAGCATCTGTTCTCGTTTTTGAAAAAATAAAATATCGGCTGTCACTTGTGTCCCAGCTTGTTCTAAAAAAGCTGTATTTGGTAATCGAACAGCACCTAATAACTCTGCTCTCTCAGCAAAGTATTTTCTTGCCTCTGGATTTTTCTTATCCATCGTTCCCTTTGATGTAATTAAAGCTATGACACCTCCAGGACGAACTTTATCAATTGTCTTGGCAATAAAATAATCGTGTATTAAAAAATGATACTTATCATACGCTTTATCTGCCACCGAATACTGTCCAAATGGTACATTTCCAATCGCAACATCAAAAAAATCATTCGGATATTCTGCCTGTTCAAAGCCCATTCGCTTAATATTCGCATCCGGATATAATTGCTTCGCAATTCGCCCTGTAATTTCCTCTAACTCCACACCATACAACTGACTTCCACGCATAGAGTCCGATAACATTCCAAAAAAATTTCCAATCCCCATTGCAGGTTCCAAAATATTACCTTTAGAAAAACCGAATCTTTCTAATACTTCATACATTCCTTGAATTAAAACAGGACTGGTATAATGAGCATTTAACGTACTTTCTCTGGCTAATGTATATTCCTCTGGTAATAATAACTGCTTTAATGCTTGATATTCCTCTATCCAATTTCCTTTCGTTGCATCAAACGCATCAGCAAGACCACCCCAACCAACATACTTCGCTAAAATATCCTGTTCTTCTGGTGTAGCCATACGATATTCACTTTCTATCTTTTGTAATGTTCGGATAGCTTCTATATTTTGACGAAACTTTTCTTTTGGTGCAAACCCTTTACCAGAAGGCTCTGTATTCCATTTCATACGATAATTTTTCGTTTCTTTTGGTTTTCCTAGTAATTCTTCTGAATTAGTTACCACAACTTCTGCATTTTCTTGCTTCTTTTCTTTTGAAAATTCTATTTCTTTTTCTAAGGAAAAACTATCTTTTGCACCTAAGAAATTCTCTTGTAATATTTCTTCTTTTTGGAGTAAATTTTTTTGTGGTAAAAAAATAGCAGTGAAACTTGTATCTATCGGATTCGTTTCCACTGCTACATGGTCCTCTTGCCATGATTCATTAGAAAATAATCCTAACTGCTCATAGTCTGTAATGGACTGCCCTGTATTTAATTGTAAATCAGTTCTTCCTGTATCAATTCGTCTATCGAATGTTGAATTTGATTCATCTTCTGCACCCAAATCATCGGTTGTTCTGCCTTGAGTTGCTCCGTCACTCCTTGGCTCTCTTTCATCTGCTTGGTCAATACTTCCATTCTCTCCTCGGCTTGTTCCTGTATCTGTAGCAAATGTTCTTTCAACTTGCCCTGAAGAAGCAGTGCTGAATACAGCCCCGTCTTGTATTTCTTTAAGTAATTCTTCCTCATCAGACCATACTTCGTCACGATTCCCTCTGGTTGCTCGTCCATCTGTAACATCGGTAATTGATAATCCCCTACTTGCTCGTACCTCAACTTCATTAAAATAGCCCCTTTCTGTTTCTGCTTTCTGTTCTCTCTCTTTTGCTCTATCTTGCGTTTCACTTTTGTGGTTTAACGCAGTATAGTCTATTTTAGAACGATTATCAAGTCCTTTTTCTATTCTTTGACTAGAATTTTTTTGTAATTTCTCATCCAAACGTTCTTCTGCTCTATCACTTTGCCTTTCATACGCTCGAATTGCCTTTCCAATCTCCATTAAAATTGGCTTCGCTATTTCTGAAATCACACTTCCTACCTGTGATAAAGTTGGTACCGTATTAAACTCATGAATATAAGGAAATT
>CALAEX010000078.1 GCA_937891165.1 uncultured Lachnospiraceae bacterium
CGGAGCAGTACTAGGCTCGAAAAAACCTCGCCAAGGACTGCCGTCTCTTTACGGTTCTGCACAGATACTACCAAGATTCGGTTTTTTTGAAATCCTGTAATCTTTTATTATAACATATATTTGATAATTTTTTCAAATATGTAAAGTAGACTTTTTTTGGTAGATACTTATAGTCATAAGTTTATGGAGAAAGTTTTAGATTTTGTACTTGAAAAATAATCTATATAGTCGTAGAATTAGGACAAATATTTATGAACATCAAGATTTACATAAAATAGTTCATTTAATTATAGATGTTCATATGTATAACTGTCATGTGCTGATTATTCGTGAACTGTTAGAATGTGCAACGTGTCCAGCGTTAATTCCGATTACGGTTGAAAAGAATGGAGAGAAATTATGAATCTGATGGTAGCGGTAGATAAAAATTGGGCGATTGGGTATCAAAATGATTTGTTAGTTAGCATTCCCGCAGATAAAAAGTTTTTCCGTCAAGAAACCACGGGTAAGGTAGTTATTATGGGGAGGAAGACATTAGAAAGTTTTCCAAATGGACAACCACTGAAAAATCGTACCAACATTGTGATTACAAGAAAGAAGAATTATCAATGTAAAGATGCGATTGTCGTACATAGCGTAGAAGAAGCCTTAGACGCTGTGAAAGATGTAAAGTCAGAAGATATTTATGTCATTGGTGGTGGGGAAATTTACAAACAAATGCTTCCTTACTGTGATTTAGCTCATGTGACAAAAATTGATTACGCATATCAGGCAGATACTTATTTTCCAAATTTAGATGAATTAGACGATTGGGAAATGACAGGCATTTCCGAAGAACAAACGTATTATGATTTGGTCTACGAGTTCTGTCGATATGAACGCAAAAAGTAATGACGGCGTAATGACACCGTGGAAAATGAGGAGGATATTATGTTAGATATCAGAATTGAAAAAACAACCACTCCAAAGGCCTTGCCTACAAAAGACAATCCATTGACCTTCGGAACAATTTTTACAGACCATATGTTTATTATGAACTATGAGACAGGAAAAGGTTGGTTTGACCCAAGAGTTGTCCCATATCAGAAGATTTCCTTAGAGCCATCTTGTATGGTATTCCATTATGGACAGGAAATGTTTGAAGGCTTAAAAGCATATAAAGCAGAAGACGGTAGAACTTTATTATTCCGTCCTGATATGAATGCTAAGAGAACCAACAATACAAATAAGCGATTATGTATTCCAGAAATTCCAGAAGAAGATTTTATCGAAGCAGTAAAAGCAGTAGTAAAGGTAGATGAAGCATGGGTACCAGAAAAGCCAGGTACTTCCCTTTATATTCGTCCATTTATTATTGCAACAGACCCATTTTTAGGAGTACGTCCATCCAATACTTATTTATTTATGATTATTTTATCTCCAGTAGGTGCATATTACCCAGAAGGCTTAAATCCAGTGAAGATTTGGATTGAGGATGATTATGTTCGTGCAGTAAGAGGCGGTATTGGTGAAGCTAAGACAGGTGGTAACTATGTAGCTTCTATGGCAGCACAGTTAAAGGCTCATGAGGAAGGATATTCTCAAGTACTTTGGTTAGATGGTGTAGAACGTAAGTATATCGAAGAAGTAGGAGCAATGAATATTTTCTTTAAAATCAATGGTAAGGTTTTGACTCCAATGTTAAATGGTAGTATCCTTCCGGGCATTACAAGAAATACAACGATTGAGCTTTGTAAAGAATGGGGATATGAAGTAGAAGAACGTAGAATTTCTGTAGATGAACTGTATGAAGCTAGTGTGAATGGTACATTGGAAGAAGTATGGGGTACAGGAACAGCAGCCGTTATTTCTCCAGTAGGTCATTTGAGATTCCAAGACCAAGTAATGCAGATTCAAGATGGTGGTATTGGGGAATTGAGTCAGAGACTTTATGATACAGTAACAGGTATTCAGCTTGGAAAGATTGCGGATACTAGAGGTTGGGTAGTAGAAGTTAAATAACAACAAAGATAAGAGGAAGGGTGTCAGGAAATAGATGGAAGCCCTTACTCTGCTTGATATCTTTTAGGACACGCTTTCGCTCGTGGCGAAACGGAGCAGTACTAGGCTCGAAAAGACCTCGCCAAGGACTGCCGTTTCTAAACGGTCCTGCAAAGATATCAGGCAGAGTAGGGCTTTTGCCCAATATACAAGGCTATTTTCTGACACTTGTTTTGTTGTATATTGAAAGGAAAGTAGAAAAAGCTATCAAGTAAGGAGGATTTTATGAGTGAAGTAGATTATATTATAGAGCAATTGGAAACTTTGGTAAATATTCCAAGTCCGTCTGGTTTTACAAAGCAGGCAATGAATTATGTAGAGGAAACAGCGAGAAAGCTTGGATTTGAAAGTACTTATTTAAGAAAAGGCGGTTTGGTAATTCATGTGCCAGGTACAAATCCGACAAAGGAGAGAGTCATTGGATTATCGGCTCATGTGGATACGTTAGGTGCAATGGTGCGTTCTATCAATAGTAATGGAACATTGCGTTTGATATCCATTGGTGGTTATATGATGCAAACGGTGGAAAGTACATATTGTAAGGTGCATACAAGAAGCGGAAAAGTATATACTGGTACTATCTTGACAAAAGCTCCATCGGTGCATACGTTTGATGATGCGAGAACAATGGAACGTAGTGAGAAAAATATGGAAGTACGTTTGGACGAAGTAGTGACAAAGAAAGAAGATGTGTTAGCACTTGGAATTGAAACAGGAGATTTTATTAGCTTTGACCCATGTTTTGTTGCTTGTGAGAGTGGTTATATTAAATCTAGACATTTGGATGATAAAGCGTCGGTAGCAGTATTACTTGCATTGTTAAAGCATATGCATGATACAAAGCAGTATCCAGAGTGTGATGTGAAGATTGTGATTTCTGGTTTTGAAGAAATTGGATTTGGTGCTAGTTATCTTCCAGAGGAAATTACAGAGTTTATTGCAATCGATATGGGGGCAGTAGGAGAAGATTTAGCTGGGGATGAAAGAAAAGTTTCCATTTGTGCAAAAGATTCTTCTGGTCCTTATGATTATGAATTAACAGGAAAGCTCATTGCAATTGCAAAAGAAAAGAAGCTAGGTTATGTGGTTGATGTATTTCCGCACTATGGCTCTGATGTTTCCGCAGCCCTAAAAGGTGGAAATAATATTTGTGGTGCATTAATTGGGCAAGGTGTGCAGGCTTCTCATAATATAGAACGTACACATCGACTTGGATTGAAGAATACATTAGAATTGTTGAAAGGTTATGTGTTAGAAGCATAATATTTTTGTTCTGAAATGGATAAAAAGAAACGAAATGACAGCGGGGGAAATTAAGTCACGGTCGGTTTTACGACTATGTGAAATTACCGACTGTGGATTAAAAAATGGAAGGAAGAAAATATGTTAGTAAATTTATTTGAAAATCAAATGAGTATATTAGCTACGATTGGAATTTTATTTGCTTTTTTTACCACAGTATTGCTTTTGTGGAAATGCAAAGATAAACTTCCAAGAGATTTAGGCAGAGATTTTGCGGTAGATGGAAAACTCTCCGCAGGAAAACCAAGAGGAGCAGGTTTTCTATTTGTACTTATTTTTGTGGCAGCAGCACTTTTATTTGCTCCTATTGAAGTGGAATGGATTATTTATTTGTTGTTAGTATCTGCCTCGATGATGACAGGATTTTTAGATGATTGTTCTAGAAATCCTTGGGGAGAATATAAAAAAGCGTTACTTGATTTATTAATTTCCGTTATGGTAGCAGTGACTTATATTAACTATCATGGAACAGAAGTAGCGTTTTTGTTGACAGATACAACAATAGAACTTCCTGTGCCAGTATTTGCACTGTTAGCAGTAATTTTAGTATGGGCATCCATTAATGTAACGAATTGTGCGGATGGGGTAGATGGATTATCTGCTACTTTGACAACAATTACGTTATTATCTTTTTATATTTTAAATACCATTTTAGAGCAAGCAAATACATTTAATTACTTATTACTATTGTTTATGGCGTGTCTTTTAGGATATTTGTGGCATAATGCCACTCCAAGTACTATGTTGATGGGAGATGCAGGCTCTCGTGCGATGGGAACTTTAATTGCAATCACAGCACTCGTTTCTGGAAGACCATTTGTATATCTGCTCTTTGCTATTGTACTTATGGTAGATGGTGGAATTGGATTAGTGAAAGTAGCATTGCTTCGATTTTTGAAAATTAGAATTTTAAAGAATACACGTACACCATTACATGACCATGTAAGAAAAGTATTAGGATGGTCGAATACACAAGCGGTATATCGTTTTGCGATTATTCAAGTGGTAGTTTCGGCAGCAGTGCTTTATATGGTAATTATTTAACCGAATCAACTGGGGATGTTGAAAAATAGAAGTAGCTTAAGATGAATGTCTTGTTTTCCTTGATATCTGGCAAGGACCGTTTAGAAACGGCAGTCCT
>CALAEX010000079.1 GCA_937891165.1 uncultured Lachnospiraceae bacterium
TACCAGCATCCTTTGTTGCCTGTCTCTGAGAGTCATTGAAGTAAGCAGGAACTGTAATAACAGCTTCTGATACAGACTCACCAAGATAGCTTTCTGCATCTGCCTTTAACTTCTGTAAAATCATTGCGGAAATTTCCTGTGGAGAAAACTTCTTATCATCAATGTTAATTCTAAAATCTGTACCCATATGTCTCTTAATAGAAGAGATTGTCTTATCTGCATTTGTAACAGCCTGACGCTTTGCAGCTTCACCAACAATACGTTCTCCTGTCTTTGTAAATGCTACAACGGAAGGAGTTGTTCTTACACCTTCAGTATTTGTAATAACTACTGGCTTACCGCCTTCCATAACGGCAACACAAGAGTTTGTAGTACCTAAGTCAATACCAATAATCTTTCCCATGTTAATTCTCCTTTATCTTTATAACAATTAGTTTGCTACCTTAACCATAGAATGTCTTACGACACTTTCTCTATACATGTAACCTTTTTGAAATTCTTCTACTACGATATTCTCTCCAACATTCTCATCTTCTATATGCATTACTGCATTGTGAAAATCTGGATTAAATTCTGCTCCAACCGCTTCGATTGGCTTTACACCTGCTTGCTCTAACACAGTCATAAAGTGCTTATATACTTTTTCCATACCCTGTGCAAATGCATTGTTTGCCAGTTCTTCTGCGGATACTGTAGCAAGACCACGTTCCATATTGTCTACCACTGGAAGAATTTTTTCTACCATATCCTTTGCTCCCATTTCAAACATCTGAGATTTTTCTCTCTCGGAACGTTTTCTAAAATTATCAAACTCTGCCATCTGACGAATCAAACGGTCATTTAGTTCTTCAATCTTTTCGTCTTTTTTATCTTTCTTTTCTTTTTTCTTAAAAAATCCTTTTTTCTCTGTGGAAGCTTCTTCTTCCGTAGATTCTTCTGCAACTTCTTCTATTACAGCTTCTTCTACTACTTCTTCCGGAGTTTCTACTGTTTCCTCTGGAATCTCCACATCTTTCTTTACTTCATTTTCTAATTCTTTGGCGTTCACTTTATCACGTCCTCTTTCTATTTCTTATATATTTCATCCAATTGAGTACGAATTGTTTTTAAAGTAGATACTACCTTTTCATAATCCATACGCTTTGGACCAACAATACCAATTTTTCCATAAACACCATCTGTCAGTTCATATGTTGCTGTTACTACCGAACAATCCTTCATAGATTCTACCGTATTTTCTTTTCCAATGTAAACTTGAATTTCACTAGAATCTTCGGATTCTTGTCGCATAAGCTCCGTAATCTCTTTCTTTTCCTCCAATGCATACAACAATCTAGAAACATGATGATTATCTCCAAGTTCCGGATATTTTAACATATTTGTTGTACCACTTGTATACACCTGAACTTTATCTTCTTCACTCACTGCTTGTGCAATCGCATCTAAAATATCATTGACTATACTGCCAAAACCATCCGATTGCATTTTTATCTGTTGAATGACATCTAAGTTGATTTCTGATAAATCCAAACCTTGTAAATAAGTGTTCAACAAAATGTTTAACTTTAATACCATTTCTCTTTGTATCGAAACTTCTGTTGTAATCATTTTATTTTTAATAATATTACCTTCGATTACAATAATCGCTAAAAGTTGTTTTTCATCTACTTCTGTTAGTTGTAAAAACTTAATTTTGCGACTGCGATACATTGGCGTTGTTACCATAGCTGCATAATTCGTATTCACTGCAAGCAATTTGGTTACTTGCTCTAACAGATTTTCCATTCGGTCAGCTTTTTCAATTAAAAGCGACTTCATTTCCGCTACTTCTTGGTCTTTCGCTTCCATCATTGTATCCACATAAAGCCGATACCCTTTATCTGAGGGAATTCGCCCTGCGGAAGTATGTGGCTGCAAAATATAACCCATTTCCTCTAAATCTGCCATTTCATTACGAATCGTAGCAGAACTTAATTTCAAATCAGTAAACTTTGAAATCGTTCTTGAACCAACAGGTTCGCCAGTTTCCAAATAGTTTTTGATAATCGCTTGTAAAATTTTCAGTTTTCTCTCATCTAAATGTTCCATCTGGTTTGTTCCTCCGGGCAGTGCCCTTGTGACGAGCGTCTGCTCGATATCTAAGTTTTGTTAGCACTCGTTTGATTGGAGTGCTAATATCGTTATGCATATAAAATAGCACCTAACAACGAAAATGTCAAGTGCTATTTTTATTTTTTTACAATTTTTATTTTAATATTTTTTAATTAATCTATCATGCCAATTAAAATAACTCGGATATTGTAACCTAATAAAACATCAATTCCATTATTGATTACAAACTATATTCCTTATTCTTTTAACACATTCACTTTACCTCATCTGCCAATTTATCAAACTTCACTAATATATCTTTTGCTAAATCTTTTATTTTCCTCATATAAAAAACATTTATGAAATATGCATTATTCTTAGTTTTTTCATTAATCATCCTGTTACACAATGTACAGGGAGCATACTTTATATAAAAGTCATGTTCACATCCCAGTACAAGCTTAGTACTTAATTTACGTTCACAACACGAAAACATTCGATTTCCTGAACGTTTATCAATTGGATATGGATAACTTATAAATTTTTGTGCTGTAACACTTTTCATTTTTCCATTTTTCTTATAATAATATTCTACATTACAATCAGAATCTATAACTTCATATGAACTACCCAGTATATTCTTTAACAACGAAACAAGCTTATTATATTCCTTTTTTCGTTTCAATGATTTGTTCTTTTCTTCTTCTGTAGTTTCACCAGGATATATATATTCATCTGAATTAAATACACCAGAAAGAGCAGCATACTTCTTTTTTTTATTTCTATTATACATAGCAGCAAAACATTTAGAACGTTTACCAGTGCTTTTAATTAAATATCTTTCTCTCAAATCTTTACTACTATTTAACGCATTATATAGTTGTCTTATGACATCATGATTGCAAAAAGCTCTTGAAGATACTCTCTCCATAGAATACAACACTAGCATATTCTGTATATTACTATACTGAAGCTTTTTCAATCTCTCATCTATTTTACTATAACTATCCCTAACAATACTCTTATACCTATCATCATTAACAAGTACATCTATCTCTATTTCTTGAAATTCAACTAACTCATTATCAAATAGTATAATACTATACAATTTTAAAAGAAAAATATTCCACAATCTATCAGCATTCGCTACTAATCCTGAATTTTTAATAACTTCTAAACACTCTATAATCTTCTCAAATCTAATATATGATAATCCAAAATTCTCTATAATATTTTCTATAAAATCTACTAATTCTTGCATACGGAATGAATAATTTAAATTCAAAAGTCTACTCTTTATTACAAAATTATCAAACTTGTGTAATTCTTTTTCTCCAAATGATTTATCAAAAAACTTTGTAAGTTGTAATCCCAATTTTAATAATGCAGTACTTGCAATTTCATCACGTTCCACATATACTTCATTAAACATTTTATAATTACTTAATTCAATTTCTGAATAAAGCAATTCCCTTAGTCCTACAACAATATCATTATAATCAGAAAGTTCCTTTAACACTTTCATTATTCGAACTTTTCTTACTTCATTATTATTTCCAGAATCAAGAAAATACTCTCCATATTGCTTTTGCCATCGACTATCCATAGAGCCATCGAATAATTCATCATGTACCAAATCGTATTCATCAATTATAATAGTATTTTTTTGGTCTTCTGCTAAATCTAAGTTCATTTTTCCAACAATCGGATAAATTTCTGTTAGTAGACTAATAGCCTCCTCATTCCATCCTAATTGAATTTTCATCTCAATTGTATCTAAAGATTCCCCTAACAAATTACAAAAACCATATTTAAAATCCTCTAAAATATTATTTCTTTCATTCTCCATAACCTATTTTTTCTCCTAGTTTATTTAACAACTATTTTTTCTATATGAAAGTAAAATCATAGAAAATACCACTAAAACTATATCCACTATATTAATACTATTACCTATCGCCTTAAATACACAATACGCAATACTATATGTAATCTTTGTGAAGTAGTTTTTCGCTTCGGTTAAAATAAAAAGAATCTAAAACAATCTCTTCACCATTCAACAACACCCAAAAAGTATGTATCCCTGATAAAAACTGAATAGTCAATGTAATACTAATAAAATCATCACATTGAAACTTGGTACAACCAAACAACTTGTTCTCACATTTTACACTTACTATACCTTTACCTTTGATATGTAAAACTAACTCTGATACTCCATCATCAAAATCAAGCATACGATATTCTATCCAACTCTGTGCATAATTCTGACCTTGACATACTACAACCTCACCTTGTTCCACTGGTACAATGTAACAATCTTTTGACATTTTAGAAGCAATGGAAGCATCTATCTTTCTTGTTGCATCCAGCGGTTTTTCCACACCATGACAAGTCTGTTGCACCTCATAAATCAATCCATTTTCATCAAAAAAGATAGGTTCCACACAAACTCTTCTACTTGTATTACTATTTTGTGAAGAACGATGATAAAACACATACCATTGACCTTTAAAACATTCAATAGAACCATGATTATTCCAACTTTGAGGGTCGCAACCATAATTATCAATAATGACTCCACATTTCGTATAAGGACCAAGAGGACTATCTGACATGGCATAACTCATACAAGTAGCCCTTCCTCTTGAAATATCAGTATAAACAAGATAATATTTTCCATTTCTTTTTCGTATAGAAGCACCTTCATGAAAACCATGTTCATGCTCTGTAAGAATATTATCTCTTATACTTTCTGGTCGTAAAGCGGTCATATCTTCTGTGAGTATACCACCCTTTAGATGAAACTGACCCCAAAAATAATATGCTGTCCCATCATCATCTACAAATATCGCTGGGTCTATTCCATCTCCATCTGCTCCCTTAATAGATACTGCCTCACGAAACGGCCCACAAGGAGAATCTGCAACAGCTACGCCTTCAAAACCACCTGGGCAACAAACAAAAAGATAGTATTTTCCATTTTTATGTATCGCATCAGGAGCATACAAAGGCACATCTGGGTGTGCTTTAAATTGACTCTGTTCCCCATCATTACAAAAAATAATGCCTTCGTCACGCCAAGAAAGCATATCATCCGTAGAAAAACAACGAAGTTGTTTACTGCAATAATCTTTCTCCCCTGAAATATCAAGAGAACCATAAAGATATAATCGCCCATCTGGCATCACATGTGCCTCAACATCTGGCACAAAATAATTCCTTGGTAATATAGGATTCATAAAAAATTCCTTTCTTATAAAGTTATCTTCGTACAAAATCCTCTGGTACAAACTCTATAAACACTTGATTGCTTACATCAATTCCTAACTCTGTCAATGCTACGATATTCTCTTCTATTGTAATTAGACCTTGTTTCTTCAATTTCTGCAAAGCACTACCATATACAATCTCCATGGATTTTCCAAAACGAGTTTTAAATTCTGCTCGACTTACACCACACATACGGCGTAAACCTAAAATCATAAATTCTTCCATCTGCTCCGTTTCTACTAAACGCTCGATTTCTCTCCGAACATCTCTGCCTGCTTCGATATCTTCCATATAAACTGTTAAATTCGTTTCATTATGATATCTTGCATTTGTAAACAAAGAAGAAGCTCCTAAACCAACACCCAAATACTCCTGTCCTGTCCAATACGAAGAATTGTGACGGCTTTCCAACCCTTTCTTCGCATAATTAGAAATTTCATAACGCTCATATCCTACTTCTTGTAATCGTTCTTTTGTATACGCATACATTGCTCTATCTGTTTCTTCATCTGGCAATTCGCTTTCTTTTTCCTTACCCTCTCCATATAACTCATAAAATGGAGTCTTTTCCTCAATAATTAAACTATACGAAGAAATATGCTCAGGCTCTAGTGCAATCAACTGCTCTAATGTTTCTTTATAATCTTCCAATGTCTGATTTGGCAATGCAGACATCACATCAACACTTAAATTAGTAAATCCTACTTCTCTTGCCCATTGCACACACTCTTTCGCTTGTTCAAATGTATGTAAACGACCAAGCAACTGTAACTCCTGTTCTAAAGCCGACTGTACTCCTATACTCAAACGATTTACACCAAATTTTTGATATGCCTCTAACTTCTCTTTCGTCACAGTGGCAGGATTTACCTCCACTGTAACTTCTGCTTTCTCCATATCTACAGTAAAACTCTGCTTTATTGTATTTAAAATTTGCTCTAACAACTTCACATCTAATACCGAAGGTGTACCCCCACCAAAATATATCGTTTCTAAATAATACTCCTTAGTAAATGCTTGATAATCCTTAATTTCCTTACAAAGTGCCTGTACATATCTCTCCTTTGTCCTATCATCCGCAGGAGCCGATAAAAAATCACAATACTGACACTTCCTCACACAAAATGGAATATGCACATACAACCCTAATGGCTTCTTTGGTACTTCTTTCTTCTTCCTAAAAAATAACATATAAATCCTTTCCGTTTCGCCACGAGCGAAAGCGTGCCTTAAAAGATACAAAACAAGTAAGACATTAAAGTCAAAACTCTAATCTTCATCTAATTTCAGTACACTCATAAAGGCTTTCTGCGGAATCTCCACATTACCTACCTGACGCATACGTTTCTTTCCCTCTTTCTGTTTCTCTAACAGTTTCTTCTTACGAGAAATATCACCACCATAACATTTCGCAAGTACGTCTTTACGCATTGCCTTTACGGTTTCTCTTGCAATAATCTTACTACCAATCGCTGCTTGAATTGGAATTTCAAATAAGTGTCTTGGAATTTCTTCTTTTAATTTTTCACACATTTTTCTACCACGCTCATAAGCAGTTTCAGAATGTACAATAAAGGAAAGAGCATCTACTTCTTCCTTATTGATTAAAATATCCAATTTTACTAACGTAGAAGGCACATAACCCTTTAACTCATAGTCAAAAGAAGCATATCCTTTCGAGCGAGACTTTAGAGCATCAAAGAAGTCATAAATAATTTCATTTAATGGTAATTCATATTTTAATAATGCTCTTGTCTGCTCCATATATTCCATACCAAGATAAATACCTCTACGCTCTTGGCAAAGTGTCATAATTGCACCAACAAACTCTGTTGTCACCATAATTTCAGCCGAAACCATTGGTTCTTCCATATGCTCAATTTCCGCAGGGTCAGGTAAATTCGATGGATTCGTAATTTCCAATACTTCTCCATTTGTCTTATATACTTTATAAATAACACTTGGTGCAGTTGTTACTAAATCTAAATTATATTCTCTTTCCAAACGCTCCTGAATAATTTCTAAATGCAATAATCCAAGGAAACCACAACGGAAACCAAATCCTAAAGCAATCGAAGTTTCTGGCTCATACTGTAATGCAGCATCATTTAATTGAAGCTTTTCTAGAGCATCTCTAAGGTCCGGATACTTTGCACCATCCGCTGGATACATACCACAATATACCATTGGATTTACTTTCTTATAACCAGGAAGTGGCTCTGCACAAGGACGATTCGCATCCGTAATCGTATCACCCACACGAGTATCTTTTACATTTTTTAAGCTCGCTGTAATGTAACCTACCATACCAGCAGATAATTCTTCACATGGTAAAAACTGTCCTGGACCAAATGTACCAATCTCTACAACTTCTGCCATTGCACCAGTAGCCATCATTTTAATTTTTGTACCTTTTTTTACAGTACCTTCCATAATACGGCAAAATACAATAACACCTTTATAAGAATCGTAAACCGAATCAAAAATAAGTGCCTGTAATGGAGATTGGGCATCTCCCTTTGGAGCAGGTACTTTTTCTACAATTGCTTCTAATACATCCTCAATATTTAAACCATTCTTTGCTGAAATTCGTGGAGCATCTGCTGCCTCTAATCCAATAACGTCCTCAATTTCTGCAATGACACGCTCTGGCTCTGCACTTGGCAAATCAATCTTATTGATTACAGGAATAATATCCAAATTGTGGTCTAAGGCAAGATACACATTCGCTAATGTCTGTGCCTCGACTCCCTGTGCCGCATCCACGACTAAAATTGCACCCTCACAAGCAGCAAGACTTCTAGAAACTTCATAATTAAAGTCTACATGCCCCGGTGTATCAATTAAATTAAAAATATATTCCTCTCCATCTTTTGCTTTATACACTGTACGAACCGTCTGAGCCTTAATTGTAATACCACGCTCTCTCTCTAACTCCATATTGTCTAATACTTGTGCTTGCATTTCACGACTTGTCAAAAGCCCTGTTTTTTCAATGATACGGTCTGCCAACGTAGACTTTCCGTGGTCAATATGTGCAATAATACAAAAATTTCTAATTTTGCTTTGGTCAAATGTTGCCATATTTTTTTATATCCTCCGTTCTAACTAACTTTCTTTTTTGACTTTCAATAAGACAATTCCCTATTATTTATCTGCATATTTGGGATTATACTCTATTACTCGATTTGTAAACTCTTTTGATTTCAAATTTTCTTGCTCTATTATGTCAATTTCTAATAATTTACGCTTTAATTCTAACATAACTAACTTAACATCTTTTATTTCTTTACGATATTTATCTTGAAAAATATACTTTCTTTGCATCTCTTCAAATGAACCTTCAAAATTTTGATTATCAAATATCATATCAAAAAGCAAAAATTCACTAAATGGCTTTTGTGACAAATCGCTTCCAATTCTTAATGTTTCTTCAATTCGTTTATATGATAAATACTCTATAAATGCCCTCTTATTTTTCATCATTGTTTGTATTCTTGGCATTTCCATCATTGTTACAATATCATACAAATGTTTTGCAACATCAAAATATTCTTCTCTTTGTATATAAAACTCTGCTGCAAGAATCTTATCACAAAAAATTCGTTCTAAAGATATATTTTCAATTTGGAAATCTTGTAATTCATATTCACTTATAACAGCCTTTGTAATATCTTCTGGTAATACATCTAATAATAAAGGATGAATCCAATTTTTTTCTGTTGGTTCACTAATGGTAAATGATGTAGCTTCCACTTTTACTTTCTCATACCTTTGTAATGGATCTTCTGGTACAGCAAAGCACGAATTATATTGATACATTTGAGTAATACTTCCTCTACGATTTTCATTTGCTATATTTTCTACATCTAACACTAATGAATCAAATTTTTTACTAGAACACTCTAACATTTTCTTAGCTTGTGAATTAGAAATACCTTTCACATACACTGTTAAATCAATATCTTCTGAAAACCTCTGCATTGGTGCATATATTTTATATAAACAAGTTCCGCCTTTAAAATATGCTTTTATTTTTTCTTGCTTCATAGATAATTCTTCTAACATTAATGTAACATAATAATCTTTTTCGATAATGTCTGCCGAAATCCCACTATACTCTTCTGCTTTTCTTATCAATATTGTAAAGTCATCTTTATACAAATGAAGCTTCATCATTATGGTATATCTCCTCCATTTCCAAAACCATATCTAAAACAAACTTAGGGTATAATTTTTTTGCCATTAAAATTAAAGTTATTTCATCTAACTGTAATTGTTTTAATTGTTTAGCAAATATTTCTAACGGTTTGGAGGCATCACAATGATTTTTAGGAAAAAAATAAATTCCATCTAATAATTGTAAATACATTTTATTTTCCTTTGTAATCATTCTTCTTGGCTTTACTATATCTATATTTTCCATTTTATCTAAAAGATAATTATACTTATTCGTAGTAATTTCTTTACGATTCGGAATCCATGTTGATATACCTATGGAATTATAATAGGCTGGTCCAGACATATATCCTTCATTATTTGCTATATAAAAATTATTTGTAATTTCTTTTTCTGTAGGAATAACTTTTCCCCATTTTGTATTCCAAACAACAGTATATATCCCTCTACCAACTCTTCTAATCTTATCTTTATCACAAAGTCGTTTAATTTCTGTATTAACAATCGCATATTGATTTTGTTGAATATTTAAAATATTTCTTATTTCTTGATTTGTTAATACTATATATTTCTCAAAAAGAGCTAAAATTTCATTCTGAAACATACTATCGCCTCCTTTGTTATTATTATATACTATTATTTTTTGTTTATCAATATATTTAATAACAAATTCTTGCTAGATTCTTGAGATACTCTAACTATTCCTACATGATAAAAGTTATATCACAAACTTTATTCAAAATACAATACTGATAAATAACTTTTTCATTTTCTGTTCAAATATATATTTGTTTTTGACATATATAAAAATTCCTTTGTAATTTATAGTAAAACGAATATTCAGAAGCTACATTGTTAAATTCAAAATAAAAATTAGAAACTCTAGGTATGCTGTTATTACAACTATACTTAGAGTTTCTAAATTTTTGAATTTTACCTATTTTAATTTTAATCCCATTCACAAATAAATGGAGCATAATCTTTTACTGTTCCATTTCCAAAATCTCCATCATTCCATTGATATTTCGGTGATTTATAATAGAACATAGCATAGTGTTCTTTTTTACGCTCGTTATTCGGTTCTCCTCCATTTTTAATTATTATACAGTTTTTGTAAATTTTTGTCAACAAACCGAAAAATACATAAATATAAAATGATTTTATAAGCGAATAAAACTCATCAT
>CALAEX010000080.1 GCA_937891165.1 uncultured Lachnospiraceae bacterium
AGTACATTACATAACAATTCACTGTCATCATCTAAAGTTAAGGTAATTTGGTCAAAAATTTCATCCATGGTTTTATCCTCCTTATTGATTTAGTACTTCTATTATAGTGGACAATGGAATAGGTGTCAACTTGAAAATAGGCGAACTTTTGTTTGTAAAAAAGAAAGATATATGCTATAATGTTAAGAAAAAAAGAAATGGAGTTTCGTATGGCAGATAGAATTAGTGTATCAGTACGGAATTTAGTAGAATTTATTTTACGTTCTGGTGATATTGATAATACAAGGGGAAATGGATATAAAGATTCTGATATTATGCAAGAGGGCAGTCGCATTCATAGGAAAATTCAAAAAAGTATGCCTTCTGGGTATGTAGCGGAAGTGATATTAAAAATGGAACTTCCCTTAGTAGAAGGGGAAGAAGAACTTTTTCTAATGATAGAAGGTAGAGCTGATGGGATTTGGTATAGAGAAGAAGAAACTCCAGAGATTTTAGTAGATGAGATAAAAACGATGTATTTGGATGTAAGTTATATAACAGAGCCTATTGAGGTGCATATGGCACAGGCAAAATGTTATGCTTATATTTATGCTAAGCAACATGAATTAGAAACAATAGGGGTGCAGTTGACGTATTGTAATATAGAAACGGAAGCCATGAAACGATTTCAAATAATATGTACGATATCTGATTTGAAAGAATGGTTTGAGAACATAGTAAAAGAGTATGCTAAGTGGCTTTTTTGGCAAAGAGATTGGATAAAAAAGAGAAATGAAAGCATGAAAGACTTGGCATTTCCATTTCCGTATCGTTCGGGACAAAAAGAGTTTGTATCAGGTGTTTATCGTAGTATTTTACGAGAGAAAAAATTGTTTGTAGAAGCACCAACAGGAGTAGGGAAAACAATTTCTACGATTTTTCCAGCAGTAAAGGCAATGGGAGAAGGGTTATCTTCTAAAATTTTTTATTTAACAGCGAAAACGATTGCTCGTACGGTAGCAGAAGATACATTTTCTTTATTGATGGAAAAAGGAATGAGATTTCGTTTTGTAACAATCACTTCAAAAGAAAAAATTTGTGTATTAGAAAAACCAGAGTGTAATCCAGAAAAATGCCCGAGGGCAAAAGGACATTTTGATAGAGTAAATGATGCTGTGTTTGATATGTTGACACAAGAGGAAACAATTACAAGAAATTTAATAGAACAATATGCAACAAAACATATGGTATGTCCTTTTGAAATGTGTTTGGATGTAGCAGTTTGGGCAGATGCGGTTATTTGTGATTACAATTATGTTTTTGACCCAAATGTAGCATTAAAGCGATTTTTTGCCGAAGATAAAAAACAAGATATTATTTTTTTAATTGATGAAGCTCATAATTTAGTAGAACGAGCAAGAGAAATGTATAGTGCAGAAGTGACAAAAGAACAATTTCTATTAGTAAAACGGTTAATTCATGGAAAAAGTAAAAATATGGAGAAATCTTTGGAAAATTGTAATAGTGTGTTACTTCGTATGAAAAGAGAGTGTGAGGATTTTAAAGTTTGGGACAATATTGGAGATTTTGTAGTCACCTTGATGCAATTGTCAGCAGAGTATGAAGATTTTTTAAAGGAAACGGTGTTAGATTATGAAGCAAAAGAGGCAGTATTGACACTTTATTTTGAAATTCGTCGTTTTCTTGCAGTTTATGAGAGTATGGATTGGGAATACCGTATTTATACAGATTATACTTTAGAAGGAAATTTTCGTATTAAGCTTCTTTGTTTAGAACCAGCAAGACAATTAAAAGAGCGTTTGCAAAAAGGACGTTCTGCTATTTTATTTTCTGCTACTTTGTTGCCAATTGGCTATTATAAAGAGCAATTAGGTGGGGAGTTAGAAGATTATGCTATTTATGTACCATCTCCGTTTCAAACAGAAAAACGTCTGTTATTGCTTGGGAAAGATGTTAGTACCAAATATACAAGGCGTACAAAAGGAGAATATGAGAAAATAGCAAAGTATTTAGAAGCCTTTGTTTCTGCAAAAGTAGGAAATTATTTTGTATTTTTCCCATCGTATCAAATGTTAGAAAAAATGATAGAAGTAGTAATAAATATGTTTCATTGGAAAATGGTGGATATTAACCAAAAGGGAGAAGAGGGAGAAGGAGAACAATTATTGCTATCTTTCTTAGACCCATCGGTACAATTTTATGTACAGCACCCCATGATGACAGAAGAAGAAAAAGAATGGTTTTTACAGGCTTTTTCCGAACAACCTACAAAACGTACGGTAGGGTTTTGTGTGGTGGGTGGAATTTTTGGAGAAGGTATTGATTTAAAAAATGACCGTTTAATTGGTACAGTAATTGTAGGAACAGGGCTTCCTATGGTATGTAAGGAAAAAGAATTATTTAAATCTTATTTTGATGAAAAAAATGGTAGGGGATTTGAATACGCTTATTTATATCCTGGAATGAATAAAGTAATGCAATCTGCTGGACGTGTTATTCGGACAACGGAAGATATAGGAGCTATTTTATTATTAGATGAACGATTTGCACAAAATGCATATCAAGATTTATTTCCAAGAGAGTGGTTTCCTCATGAAGTGGTTACAGTAGATACAGTGGAAAAGAAGCTAGAGGTATTTTGGGAACAGTTTTAAATAACAAAAAGGAACAGATTTCTTTCCTGTTCATAGAATGTAATAATAAAACATTGTATGAGTGGGAAGGATTTTTTATGAATCTAAATAGACAAAATAATCGCTGTGTTACTCCTCCTATGCCTCCTTTTGGAAATCGACCAATAGGAAGACCAGGACAGGGAGGAAGAGGGGGAGCTGGAATGCCAAATTGTAATCCATGTCCAGAAATTTGTGTACCATGTCCAGAAGATACGAATGTATGCCAAGAAGAATGTAAAGTTTGTGTAGAAGTTTGTGCTCCATGTGAGAATAATTGTGCCCCATGTGATAATGGGAATAATTTGGGTGGAATAATTGGCGGTTGTATTAATACTTGTAATAAGGAATCTGTATTGCAGGGATTGGCATTAGCAATGGCTTATGTACCATGGCAGGCATATGAGAATTTGTATTCTTTGTCACAAGGATTAAGACGAGGAACAATATTTAAGGATTTGGATTTTGATTTTATGGGAAGGAGATGTAATTAGAATGCCTGTTGTATGTAATAATCCATTGATGATGAAAATTACAGAACTTAGTTTTGCTATGGATGACCTTAGACTATTCTTAGATACGCATCCAGACTGTAGAGAAGCATTGGTATATTATGATGAAATTCAAAGACAAAGAAGAATTGCAGTAGATGAATATGAAGCGCAGTTTGGACCGATTAGTTTTTATGGGAATATAGATAGTAATGAGTGGAAATGGGCATGTGGACCTTGGCCATGGCAGAATTAGGAGGTAGCATATGTGGAGTTATGAAAAAAGATTGCAATATCCAGTAAATATAAAAACGACAAATCCAAAACTCGCTATGGTGATTTTGTCACAACTTGGCGGTCCAGATGGAGAAAAAGCAGCAGCAAGTCGTTATTTGTCACAGAGATATTCGATGCCATATGCGAATGTGGCAGGATTATTAACAGATATTGGAACGGAAGAAACAGAACATAGAATTGAGAAATAAAAAGATATATTCAATATATTTGTTATTGTTATTATAGCGTGTTGGAGTGTAGTTTGTAAATAATAAGTCTCTTATATTCGTTATTTGATATATAAGGAATATAAGAGACTTATTTTGTATAGTGTGTGCCAAGCATGGCACTAATCTTGCTAGTGAAAGTCTAGCCACGGGT
>CALAEX010000081.1 GCA_937891165.1 uncultured Lachnospiraceae bacterium
CAGTTTGGAACTACCATTTCTGCATAGGTGTTTTTGTCGAACTCACGTTAATTACATATTGGCTTAGTTATTTGAAACGTAATAGCCAAGGTACAACAACAAAATTTATCAAACTTGGGCAAGTAACAGGTATGTTAGTTCCTTTTCCACCACTTGAAGAACAGAAACGTATTGTTGCTAAAATTGAAGAAATTCTTCCATATATCGAGCAATATGATAAGGCATACACAAAATTAGAAACATTTAATAAGAAGTTCCCAGAAGATATGAAGAAAAGTATCTTACAATTTGCTATGCAAGGGAAATTGGTAGAACAGCGACCAGAAGAAGGTACTGCAAAAGAATTGCTAGAACAGATTAAAGTTGAAAAAGAACAGTTGATAAGGGATAAAAAGATTAAGAAAGAAAAGCCTTTGCCTAAAATTACTAAGGAAGAAATATCTTTTGAAATACCAGAAAGTTGGGAATGGGTGAGACTTTCAGAAATAGTTTATAATAATGGTCAATATAAACCAGATGATAAATTTTGTTATATTGATATAGGCTCAATAGATAATAGAAATCAGAGATTAAGCGTGGAAAATACTGTAGTAGAAGCAAAAGATGCTCCATCAAGAGCAAGAAAAATTGTTAAAAATGGAGATATTATATATTCTACAGTCAGACCTTACCTACATAATATGTGTATTATTGATAGGGATTTTCCTTATATACCTATTGCAAGTACAGGTTTTGCAGTATTATCTTGTTTAAGTGGTATTTATAATAAATTTTTATTCTACTATATGCAGTCTCCAGAATTTGATAAGTATGCTAATTCAACAGAGAATGCAAAGGGTGTAGCATATCCAGCAATCAATGATACTAGATTATATAGAGCAATTATTCCCGTTCCACCACTTGAAGAACAGAAACGTATTATTAGTAAGTTAGAACAAATGTTATCATATTGTGACCAACTAATAAAGGAAAATTTTTAACAAAAGTAATATGACAAATATTTTTTTAGGAAATTTATATTATTAAAAAAGATGAATATACAGGAGATATTAAATGAACAAAGTTTTGCTTATTGGTAATGGATTTGATTTAGCACATGGATTATTTACCAGTTATAATCAATTTTTGGAAGTAATAAAAAATTGGACTTCTATATATGAAAGGTTAAAAAAATTAAAAACAGGTGCTTTTTTTCCAAAGAATAATACTTTTGCACAGTATATGTGTAATATTTCTACAATGGATGTGGATAATCTAGAAAATTTTGATAAAATTATAAAAAATAATAGTTGGGTAAAGTATTTCAAACAATGCGAAGCAGAAATTGATGGATGGATAGACTTTGAAAGAGAAATAATACCAGTTATAAACTTGTTTGAAATACTTTTTAAAGAGAAAAATTATATGCTAATAAAAGATGGTAATAATGAATTTGTACAAGCTTTTATAAATAATTCATGTTTTAATTCCAATCAAATAAGAATAATAAATATGTGGGATAAATATTTTAAATTTAATAATGGTGTTTTTTTAAAAGAACCATATGCGTCATTGAAATATGGCATTTTAAAAAAGAAAATTTTAAAGTCATTAAGAGATGAATTTGATGAGTTTATTAAAGCATTTGAAATTTATTTGCTTGAATTTGTACATAAAACAAAAGATATACGACTCTTGAAACAGATTAAAGATATAAATCCAGATTATGTAATTAGTTTTAATTATACACATACAGAAAAATTATATGGAATAGATGAAGCAAATGTACATCACATACATGGAACGTTAAGAGAAAATATAACTGTTGGCATAAATAATATGGTTTTAGGTTTAAATGAACAGAAAGAACAAAATATGGATTTTATATATTTTGTAAAATATTTTCAAAGAATACAAAAGGCTTCAGGAGTAAAGTATAAGGAATTTATAGAAAAAAGAGAGAATATACCATATACTTTATATATTTATGGACATTCCTTAGACGAAACAGACGAAGATATTTTAAAGAGTGTAATTGGAACTAAAACGAAAACAGGGGAATTAAATTTAAAGCCTCAAAAGATTATTATTTATTATTATGATATTTTTGATTATGAACAGAAAGTAATAAATTTAATTAAGTTATATGGACGAGAAGTTGTAGAAGAATATATGATAAGTAAAAAATTTGAGTTTATTTCAACAATGAAAGAATTTTATAGTATTTGAAATTTATCACTTTTGCGAATTTAAAAATTTCATAATCAATATTATAATTACTCAAAAGTATAAGTTGCTTTTTATTTAAAATATATTGTATGAAAATATAAATACAAACAGATTAAAGAATATCTTAATTGGTTTGAAACAAGTGATAAGTTTAAGAAAAAAGGTATACGGAATTATTTGTCTAAATAACTCTACACGATAGCTCATAGATAGAGTTCGTTCTGAAAAATATATGAAGTTGTTTGAATATCAAATTTCATATACAGAAAGATATAGGTGGGAATAGTATAATAGACTTGGAATGAAAATATTTATTAAAGATTAAGAATGGAGTAAAAGTTATGGCAATGAAGACAAAAATTACGAATATTGTTGATTATGTACAAAATATTTGTATGTTAAATGAAGATGTATACAAAATGTCATATTTTTATAACAATGAATTGCTTTTTAGGGGACAAGCTAATATAAAATATGAATTGTTGCCATCAATTGGACGTAATAGAAAATTTGTATGTGATTGTACAGTTTTTGATAATGAGAGAAATTTTATAGAGATGGCAAAATTTAAAATGCCAGATGTCTTTAGGAATGAATTATTACCCTTAGAATTACTTGCTTTACTTCAACATCATGGTATTCCTACAAGGTTATTAGATGTTACAGAGAATGCATTAGTTGCACTATATTTTGCATGTTGCAGTAGTAATGATACAGATGGAGAAGTTATTATATTTAAAAATAGAAATGATGATGTAACAAGTTATCCGATTGTAAATGCGATTGCTGATAGCTATCGTTTTACAAATAGCACTTTTACAAATTTATCAAATTTTTATGGAAATGTTAAAAATCAAACATATTTTTTAGAACAGAATCAGACACTTACAATCTGTCATAAAAATAATGATGAAGGGGGTAGGTGGATAGGTGAGTGTTGTCGAGAATTAATGTATGTTTATGCTCCAATAAGAAGTATGAGACAGCAAGTTCAACAAGGAAGATATATTCTTTTTCCTAATCGTATTAATTATGAACAAGAATGTTTTGAAAAGATAATTGATCCAATTCCTAAAGACCATAAGGATATTGTAGCTCATATAGTTATTCCAAGTGAAATCAAAAAACAGATACTCTATAATTTGCATATATTAGGGATTAAAGAAGAATTTTTATTTTGTGATAATATTGATATAGTTTGTAAGGGAATAGTGGAAGCATTTAAAGTGAAATAAGTGAATTTAATAATACTTTGAAGTATATTTGAGTAAGAATTATAGTGACCCATTTTGTCAAGACAGTTTTTTGATGAATTTATCGTTAGGTGATAAACATACGTTCCTACAAAATATTGGAACAGATTATCCCTTACTTCCCTTGATGGTAATGAACTTGGGGATAATCAATGTGTCAAGGACTTGCCACGAAGTGGTACCTGCATCCTTGATACATTGATTATTCTCAAGTAAAATTTCGACAGGGAAGGAATTTATTCCCTGTCAAAATAAACTTCAGCTGGTGTTTTATAGCCAAGGCTCTGATGTGGACGCTCATTGTTGTAAAAGTCCATATAGTTCCGAATTCCCTGCCGAGCTTCCCGTGGATAGCTGTAATCTTTGAGGTAAATATCTTCGTACTTGATACTGCGCCAGAACCGTTCAATAAAAATATTGTCATAGGCACGTCCCCGATGGTCCATGCTGATACGGGCTCCTGCATTCAGAAACAAACTGACATATTTAGGACTTGTAAAATGGCTTCCCTGGTCACTGTTCATACTACACGGTTTTGCATGCTTCAGTGCATCTTTGCAGGCATCTAAAACGAAGGGGATTTCCAGAGTGTCATCCACTGCCCACGAGAGCACATATCTAGAATACCAGTCAATGATTGCCGTCAGGTAAAGCCAGCTTTTCTGTATCGGGATATAGGTAATATCAATACTCCAGACATGGTCCGGATAGCTGGCTTCCACATCTTTTAAAAGATATGGATAAATTTTGTTGGCAGGGTTGGGCTTACTGCTATTCTGTCTTGGGTAAACAGCCTGAATTCCCATCTCCTGCATACGGGACAGGACGGTTTTCTTATCGACATGAAACCCATAGTAGTTTTCTAACCATGCGGCAATACGGCGATACCCGAATTCAGGGTGTTTCGTATAAGTAATGTCAATCAGTCGGTTTAACTGCAGATCCCAGTCTGATGGAGGGAGTGGTTTATAATACAGGGAGGAGCGGTTTAAAGACAGCATCTGTGCCTGTACCGACACAGGAAATTCTGGGTCGCTCCAGTCCACCATTAGGATGCGCTGGTTACGGTGGAAATTAGATTCCAGATTTTTTTTTCAACCACTCATACTGGGCGGTCAATTTTCCGATCTGCTTATAGAGTTCTTCCATCTGTGCTTCATAATCTTTTGTCTGCTTACGTATTTTAGCATTTTCGTTTTCAAACAGGATATGGAAGTTATTGGTGGCATCTGTCTTCCAGCGTGTCAGCATATTTGGATGGACATTGTTTTCAGAAGCAATTTCATTTAACATACGTTCCCCACGCAGCACTTCCATAACAAGTTTTGCCTTAAATTCAGGTGAATAAGTTTTTCGCATATAGTCACTCTCCTTTTAAATTAGTATGTGTGACCTAACGATAAACTATTTAAAATTTTGTCTGAATTCTACGGACCATTATAAATAATTATAATAAATTTTATTATGTATTATTGAATTTTTAAGAAATTAAGAGTTGAAGTTTTTTCATATAAAATAATTATAAATGAAGGAAATCTTGGATGTAATATGAATTTTGGAATATATAATGATATGGTTTAGAAGTAAAAATGTGTATATTGAATGAAAAATATATTATAATATACTTGAGATAAAGTTTAAATAAAAATATATTAAGGATAATTGATACATTAAAATTTTTATAAAATTGTCTTTTCTAAGATTTTTTTGTCATAATGTGATTTATGTTCTAAAAATTATTGCCAAAGATTGTTTATAGAAAGTAAGGTTAGTATTATAAGTTTATTTTATGATGTGGGTGTCAAAAGTACACCCTACATCTAATTTTAGTTCCTTGATAAC
>CALAEX010000082.1 GCA_937891165.1 uncultured Lachnospiraceae bacterium
CAAGATTAGGTATAATTTCATTTATTTTTTCCTCTGGAAATTTGTTGCCAAGTATCTTATATAAAATACTATACAGCATCCTACCTTCTTCTACCGTGAGGTTTGTACATCCTGCCATCTGGAAGGGTATGTCTACTGCCTTTTCCTTCAACTTTTCTCCTTCTTCTGTTATTGTAACAATCAGATTTCGTTCGTCTTTATCAGAACGTTTACGAGTAATTAATCCTTTTGACTCCAGTTTTTTCAAAAGCGGGGTCAAAGTACCTGAATCCAGATGCAAACACTCTCCAAGTTCTTTTACATTTACACACTTCTTCTCCCACATAACCATCATGGCAATATACTGTGTATATGTAAGATCTATTATATCAAGAAACGGCTTATATCGTTTAACGATTTCTCTTGAGCAAGCATAAAGAGGAAAACAAATCTGATTTTCCAATTTTAGTGCATCATATTTTGAATTATCCATTGTTATCACCACAAATTAGAACTTAATTTCTCTTGTAGCTTCTGTAAAAGAACAAATATGTACAACAGCATTTTTAAGATAATATACCTCTGTGTTACCATCACCTGATTTGTACATTGCCTTTAAATTTGGATATGCATCTAGCATGTGTTCCTGTGCTTTGATGTTATCATCAAGAATTGCTTCCGCAGAAATACGAATCCATCTACCATCCTGTGACATTGCACTAATCTCTACTTTAGGATTTGTCTTCATCTGCTGTGCTACAGCTTTTGCTTTTCCAGTCTGTATATACAACTTATCTTCAAATAAATCAATAGTGCCAAAAGGACGAACTCTTGGCTGATTACCATCAACAGTAGCCAAATAATATACACCACAGTTTTTTAAAAATTCATATACTTCTTTCATTATCATGTACTCCTTACTCAGATATTATTCTTTTGGCAAAAATAGAGATATTCTCAAGGTCTTCTGCATTCGGTCTCCCTTTGTGTATCTTTCCAAACTGTCCTCTGCAATGAAATTCTTCGTTTGACACAACAACTCCCACAGTATCCGCCACCTTTGATACAGGCTTCTTCATAGATTTCATTACAGCAGATGTACCGAAACAAACAATTTTACCAATATTTTCTTTATTCTCCACAATGAAACGCTTTACTGCTTCATCTACATCAAATGCATAATAGGAACATCCAAGAAATAAAATGTCCGTTTTTTGAGTAAGCGGAGTAGTAATATCCATTGCTCCGCATGACACGGTCTTTGCTATTTCATCTGCTAATTTTTTTGTGTTACCCGAACGGGTATAATACCTAACTGCAATATTCATACAATATCCCCCAATTACCTCATTACAGACACTCCCTAATTTTTTCTTTAAGTTTCTTCATATCAGTAGGCTCAAAACGTGCAACAATTTCTCCATTCCTATCAATTAGGAATTTAGTGAAATTCCATTTGACTTTACCATTATTTTTATAATCCTTATCTGTTTTCTTCACAACACCAGAAAGCATCACTCCCATAGAAGACATACCAAAACCCTCAAATTTGGTATTATCAGTCAACCATTTAAAAAGAGGACTAGCATTTTCTCCATTCACATCTATTTTGGAAAACTGTGGGAAAGTAATACCATAACGACTTGTACAGAAAGAATGGATTTCTTCATTATCTCCTGGTGCTTGTTCTCCAAATTGATTGCATGGAAAATCAAGGATTTCAAGACCTTTGTCTTTAAACTCATTATAAATATCCTGCAACTCATCATACTGTGGTGTAAAACCACATCCGGTTGCGGTATTGACAATAAGTAATACTTTTCCTTTGTAATCAGACATAGAAACTTCTCTGCCATCCTGAGCTTTTACTTTGAAATCATAAATACTCATATTTTACCTCCAATAAATTTTATGTTATTTAATTGTACTCAATTTAATTATACTCTTCTTTTTTCTTATGTCAATAATAGTATGCTTCGTAAATATAAATTTTATCTGAAAAAAAGACCTGCTAATACTCATGGTGCTAACAGGTCTTCTGTAAGTTCAGTATATTTATTTTATTTTTCTTCATTCTTAATACTATGGTAAGAATCGGGCTTAGATTTTCGATTGCTCAAAAGACACACGGTTTCTACCCCTGTTGTTTGTGGGAACATATCAACGCAAACGACTTTCTCTACTTGGTATCCACCTTCTGTTAATGCTACTAAATCTCTTGCCAAACTTGTAGGCTTACAAGAAATGTATACCATATGTTCCACTCCATATGCAATAATTTTTTGCAATGCTTTTGGATGAATGCCATCTCTTGGCGGGTCAACAATAATATAGTCTGGTCTTTCTTCTATCGTATCTAATACTTTTAATACATCTCCTGCAATAAATTCACAATTGGTCAATCCATTTTCTTTCGCATTTTCTCTTGCAGCCTCTACAGCTTCTTCTACAATCTCCACACCGATGACTTTTTTTGCCACATCTGCCATCAATTGTGCAATCGTTCCTGTTCCGCTATATAAATCGAATACTACATTTCGATTTTTCTCTCCGATAAACTGTCGAACCACACTATATAATACTTCTGCACCAAGAGAATTTGTCTGAAAGAAAGAAAACGTAGAGATTTTAAAACGAAGTCCTAATAACTCTTCATAGAAAAATTCTTTTCCATATAAAACCTCCGTCTTATCACTTCGCACAACATCGGCTAGTCCATCATTAATACTATGCAAAATTCCAGCAAAACTACCTTCTAATGGTAATGCTAATAAACGGTCTTTTAATTCCTCCATTGGCATATCACTTTGCGAAGTCGTTACCAAATTGACTAAAATTTCTCCTGTTTTTTGTGCTTTACGCACGAGTAAATGTCTCAAATATCCTTCATGGGACATCTTATGATAATACGTTTGATTTTGTTCTCTGCAATAGTCTAATACACAACTCAAAATCTGCTGAATATCGGAATGAACTAAACTACAATGAGGTACAGGTACAATGTCATAAAAACTTCCTCTCTTATGAAGTCCTAATGTCAACTCTCCACCTTTTACTTCATCCCCAAAGGAAAACTCCATTTTATTTCGATATGCTAATCCTTTTGGACTTCCCTTAATTCCTAAAAATTCATACTCTCCAGCTACAGGTTCCAGCAATGCCTTTACTTGATTTTTCTTTATCTTTAACTGTTCATCATAAGGAAGGGATTGGTACACACATCCACCACAAACTCCAAAATGCTCACAAGAAGCATGAAAAAGCTCCTGTGGTGCTTTTTCTATGATTTCTAATAAAGTTCCTTCTCCACGTCCTTGACGAAGCTTCGATATACGAAACCGAATCTTCTGCCCCGGAATCGTATTTTTTACTATAATTTTTCTATCTTCTATACTAACAATTCCCTTATTCGGAAACTCTACTCTTTCTACTATGCCACAATATTCTTCGCCTTTTTTCATAAAGTTTGCTATAACATGAGCCTATTTCCATGTTTTCCTTTCTAAAATTAGTTTTCCTGTTTCCAATTCATTAATTCTTCATACGAAGAAAATTTCGTCATAAATGCATTACTATACCGTCTGTCAAATGTCACATCCTCTAAAAACCAGTCTGGGACTTGACAAGCTGCTGCTTCTTCCTCACTCTCAAACTCAATTTCTGCAAATACAAGTCCATTTAAATATCCATGAAAAATATCCAATTCTATTTTTCGATTGTTCTCGATAGGAATGATATATCTTGTCTTTGTAATAATCTGTCCATCCGCCTTAGTCTTTAAATGCTCATAAGCTTCTTTTTTTAAAGGAAGTTCCACTTCTTCACAACATCTTGCCGTTGCATCTTTTTTCAATGTCAAATTTTCTTTCGATTTATAAGTTAAATAATACTCCTCATTACTTCTACGGATTCGCACGACTGGATTGGTACAAAGATATGCTTGCTCCATTTCTTTTTTTTCATAATTTTCCAACTGTTCTGGTAATTGTTTTACTGTAAATTTTCGTTCTATTTCCATTACGATTCCTTTCCTTATTCTTCTAAATTATCATTGTTTTTCCTTTTCTTTTTTTAGCACCCTTATTGTAACAAAAAATTTCTCAGATGTCACTAATCTTTCCATGCATAACATTTTTATTCACGCAAATAATACAATTAGATGATATGATATCGTCAAATTTATTATTTCCTATAGGAGGTGCTTTATGAAAAAGCAAGCAATCTATATGTTGGTAGTTTGCTGTCTTGTTATGTGCGGATTTGGTGCATGCGGAAGAAATAATGATGACAGTAACAACAATTCTGTAACAGACGGCACATATGGAGAAAAAACTCCAACACCAACAAACACACCTACTGTCGTACCAAATAATAATGATACTTCTAACAATGGTATGAATAATAACAATAATACCAACAATGGTACAGACATGAATAATGGTATGAATGGTACAAACGATAATAATACTACGAATGGAACAAATCATAATTCCAATAGTAATACAAACGGCACAAATAACAATTCCAATAATGGTAATACTTCTGATACAGGTATTATGGACGGAATTGGAGATGTAGGTGATGGTATTATCAACGGTGTTGGTGATGTTATTGATGGCGTTGGTGATGCCGTAGATGATATTGGTAATGGTACTACAAACAATAGTAATAACGGCACAAACAACAATCACAATAATAATGGTACTACTAATGGTGGAACTGCAACTCCAACTCCATAATAATCTTGTCTAAATAAACTTTTACGTGTCCTCTTTAAAAAGAAAACAACGAGCTGTTACAAAAAAATTCATCTTTGAATCTTGCAACAGCTCATTACATAAATTTCCAATCATTTTTTATCAAGCAGATATTCATATTCCGCTTTGTTACTTATACAAAAATATTATTGTGAAACTAACCATTGAAACACTTTTATTTTTGTCTTACTTCCGTCTTCCTCCTGAAAAACTTCGTCTTGCATCGTATCACCAAAACCACATTTCTTTGCAACTCTTACTGATGCTTTATTATTTTCTTCAATTCGTACGAATATCTCCTCACACCCTAACTCCTCTGTTCCATATATAATTAACTGTGATAATATTTCTGTTGCCAAGCCGTTTCCCCACATTGCATACTTTATCGCATATCCTACCTCTAGTGGCCAACTTCCCTCTTTAAATCCTGCTCGACCTATCAATTCATTCGTACTTTTCAAAAAAATCCCCCAATATCCATACTCAAAAAAGGAATACACTTGAGAGGCATATGCTATCAATTTTTCTAATTCTTCTTCCCTTGTGCCAAATTTTCTTGGAAGAAACCTTGCTACTTCCTTCTCTGTTAAAATATCATAAAGTACAGGCATATCCTTTGTTGTCAATTCTCGAATAAAACAACGCTTCGTTTCTGCTATCACCGCTGGTAAACCTTTTGCATGACAATACATCTGATTTAAATAATGTATGGATACCTCTTCTGGAGATTCTAATAAGACAGCAGTCCTTGGTACTTCAAAATTTCCCTCGATACAGCCTATTACCGCCATACCAAGACGTTGAGCCACAAAAGCGTGTCCCCGCTGATTCGTAAGAAAAAGACAATCCGATGTACTCAATCCAACCTCCGCTATTACCTCTACTAACGTATGTTCCACCTGTAAACCCAAAAAAGGAACAAGAACAACAATACCCGCTTCTCTTAACCTTTCTTTTAAATCCCTACACTCTTTCTGTGTGTCAAAAATTACTGCCTTTAATTCATAACGCACATACATATTCTTTCACCATTCTCCCTATGTATTTAAGAACATTTGTTCCTTTTAAAGATACCATATTTCATATCCGTTGTCAAGATTTTTGTCGAATATTTGTTTGTGTTCTGTTACTATTCAGACTATTAGTCAAGCGAATATTCGTAATCCGCTTCGCTACTTACTCATTGGTCTAATTCCTTTCTTAAGAATTATTGTACTGTAAAAAGTATCATTCTACAAGACGGAATTCTCCCTCGGATAGTGTAAACTTTTTTAGGTCGCAAAATATAACCTAGCCGTCATTGCTAATCTCAATAAAAAATTGGGTATAAAAAAGAGATTGCCTTTGAATTATGTTTTCAAAGCAATCTCTTTTTTAACCGAATCAAATAAGTGCGTAGCACATTAGCATTAAGTGGTGAGTTAGGAACTTTCTATTACTCAATAGAAATTACGGTATAGTCTTGGTCTTCTACTGTCTTTTTCAATATCTCATCCGAAATTTCTGTATTTAAAGTTACTACTGCTGTACCTTCTTGATAGCTTACTACTGCACTATCTACTTCAGCTAATTTTTCTAATACTTTCTTTACTCTTGCTTCACAGTGTCCGCACATCATACCCTCAATTTTCATTGTTTTTTCCATGTTCTGATTCTCCTCTTCTTTTTGATTTTGTTTTATTTTTCTATCTTTTTTCGTACTATAAACCGAAATGAGATTCAAACGTAATGCATTTGTCACAACACAAAAACTAGATAAACTCATAGCAGCTGCTCCAAACATTGGATTTAGTTCCCATTGGAATAATGGAATAAATACCCCTGCTGCCAATGGAATGCCAATACAATTGTAAAAGAATGCCCAAAACAGATTCTCTTTTATATTTTTTAGTGTGGCACGGCTTAATCGAATCGCAGCAGGTACATCCAACAATCTACTCTTCATCAGTACAATATGTGCCGCATCAATCGCAATATCCGTTCCTGCTCCAATCGCAATTCCGATATCTGCCTGTGTGAGAGCTGGTGCGTCATTGATACCATCTCCAACCATTGCCACTTTACCCTTGCGTTTTAAATTCCGAATAACACGTTCTTTTCCATCTGGAAGTACACCTGCAATTACTTCATCTACTCCTGCCTGTGCACCAATTGCTTTTGCTGTTTTTTCATTATCTCCTGTGAGCATAACAACTCGAATACCCATATTTTGAAGTTCTTGAATTGCCTGCGGACTATCTTCCTTTATTACATCTGCCACAATAATCATACCAAGAAATGTCTGATTTAATGCAAAAAATAATGGTGTTTTTCCTTGTTCTGCAAAACGCTCTGCTTGTTTGATTGCTTGCTTTGGAAGTGTTACCTTTTTGCTAATAAACTTTTCATTGCCACCAAAGAGAATCCCTTCCTCTATTGTTCCAGTTAATCCGTTTCCTGCTACTGCTTCAAAATCTGTAACTTCACTTCCTACAATTTCATGTTCCTTTGCATAAACTAAAATAGCTTTTGCCAATGGATGTTCGCTCTTTTGCTCTAAGGAAATTGCATAAGCAAAAAGCTGTTCTTTTGTTATATTCTCTGCTGGAACAATATCGGTTACTTGAGGTTCTCCTTTTGTAATTGTTCCTGTTTTGTCTAGAGCAACAATCTGTATCTTACCTGCTTCTTCTAGCGAAACTGCTGTTTTAAACATAATGCCATTTTTTGCTCCAACACCATTTCCAACCATAATTGCCACTGGTGTTGCAAGTCCCAATGCACAAGGACAGCTAATAACTAATACAGAAATTCCTCTGGCAATAGCAAATCCTACACTTTCTCCTACCAATAACCAAACAAGGATAGTAATTAGTGCTATTGTAATTACAGTTGGTACAAAAATACCAGACACTTTATCAGCAATTTTGGCAATCGGTGCTTTTGTTGCCGCCGCATCACTTACCATTTGAATAATTTGTGACAATGTTGTATCTTGTCCTACTCTTGTTGCACGACAAGTTAAAAATCCTGATTGATTTAAAGTGGCAGCAGACACGGTACTTCCTACTTCCTTATCTACTGGAATACTTTCTCCCGTTAATGCTGATTCATTGACTGCACTATGTCCCTCTATAATAACACCATCCACTGGAATCTGCTCTCCTGGACGAACAACAAATATATCCCCAATTACTACTTGCTCCATTGAAACGACTTGCTCTTTTCCATCTTTAAAAAGCGTTGCTGTCTTTGGTGCTAATTTCATTAACCCCTTAAGAGCATCTGTTGTTTTTCCTTTGGAACGAGCCTCCAACATCTTTCCAACAGTAATTAAAGTCAAAATCATTGCTGCCGACTCAAAATAAAATTCTTTATGCAAGTAATGATGTGCTACTTCTATATTTCCTTTTACAAAAGCATCTGACATAGCAAACAATGCATAAATACTATAAACAAACGCAGCCCCCGAACCAAGTGCTACTAGTGTATCCATATTTGGAGCACCATGAAATAAACTCTGAAATCCATTTACAAAAAACTTCTGATTGATTACCATTACAATAATGGTCAATAACAATTGAAGCAACCCAAGCATCATTGGATTACCTGCTAAAATTTCTGGAAGCGGCCATCCCCACATCATATGTCCCATAGAAACATACATAAGTACTGCTAAAAATCCAAGAGAAGAAAACAACCTCTTTTTTAACACAGGAGTTTCTCTATCTACTAACATATCCTCTCCTGCCTGTTTTTCCTGTCCTTTTGTCTCACTAGCTCCCTTTTTAGAAGCCCCATACCCTGCTGCCTCTACTGCCTTTATAATATCTTCTGCCCTTGCCGTACCAGAAACCCCCATAGAATTTGTCAAAAGACTTACGGAACAAGAAGTCACACCCTCTACCTTCGATACCGCCTTTTCCACTCTAGCACTACAAGCCGCACAACTCATACCAGTTACTTGATACTGCTCCATTCTATCCCTTCTTTCTAATGTTAGCTATTACTAACTGATTATATCACATTTATTTTGAAATTCAAGCAAAAATCTTTTCTTACTTATTTCTTACTGAATTTTTGTTGCTTTTTACTTGCAACTATGCTATTATTACGCAGTATAAAATTAAAAAAGGAGAGTATTTCTATGAAAAGATTATTCGCTCTTGCCCTTTGCATGATGCTTGCAATTGGTACACTCACTGGATGTGGAAATTCAGAATCTGTAACAGCAAAGATTATTGAAATAGACTTAACCAGTGAAGAATATGCTTTTGGTGTGGACAAAACACAACCTGAGTTATTAAACTCTGTCAATGAATTTATTACAGAAATCAAAAACAATGGTACTTTTGATGAGATTTGTAATAATCATTTTGGTGATGGCACTCCTGTTGCTATTACTTCTGCGAAACGTGACACTTCCAAAGACCAATTAGTTGTAGCTACAAACGCTTCCTTTGAACCATTTGAATATATGGAAGGCGATAGCTATTATGGTGTAGATATGGAAATTGCTGCTGCTTTAGCAGAATACTTAAGCAAAGAACTTGTGATTGAAAACATGGACTTTGATGCTGTTTGTTTAGCTGTTGGTCAGCAAAAATGTGACATTGCTATGGCAGGTCTTACAATTAAAGAAGACCGTATGGCATATGTAGATTTTAGTAACCCTTACTACAGTGCCTCTCAAAAGTTAATTGTTCCATCTAACAATACAGAATTTGATTCTTGTACCGATGTAGCTTCTGTAGAAGCAATTCTTTCTGCAAAAGATGAAACAACAAAAATTGGTGTTCAGACAGGTACTACTGGTCAATTCTATGTAGAAGGTGACGAATCTTGGGGCTTTACTGGTTTTTCCGTAAAAGCAGTTGGTTATAAAAATGGTTCTTTAGCTGTGCAGGACTTATTAAACGGAAATATTAACTATGTTATTATTGATGCTGCACCAGCGGAACGTATCACAGAAGCACTCAATGCAATGCAATAACAAATAAAGGAAATGGGGCATATTTCTCAATTGCCCCATCTCTTTTAATATAAGGGGAAAATTTGATGGGAGATTTCGGAAAGAAAATAGATAATTTTATCCATGTCTTTATAGACCAAAATGGATATGTAAAGGTACTAGAAGGATTACAAAATACTCTTTTGATTGCTATTCTTGGTTTAATCATTGGTATCCTAATTGGTACAATTATTGCCATTGTACGAGTAATTCCAAAGTATAAATTATTACCTCGTATTTTAAATGGTATCTGTAGTTTTTATGTTGGAGCATTCCGTGGTACTCCAATTGTCGTTCAGTTACTTGTATTTTATTATGTATTACTTCCTATCCTTGGAATTCGTATTAGTGGAGTCAATGTTTCCATTTTAGTCTTTGGTTTAAATAGTGCCGCTTATATATCAGAAATTATGCGAAGTGGTATTATGTCTGTTGATGGTGGACAAATGGAAGCAGGTCGAGCTGTTGGTTTAAGTTTTTGGACTACAATGTTGCAAATAGTAATTCCACAAGCAATTAAAAACATTCTTCCAACACTCGGAAATGAATTTATTGCTTTAATTAAAGAAACTTCCGTTGTCAGCTTTGTTGGTGCTGCTGACCTTTATGTAGCCTTTAGTGTTATCGGAAGTAATAGTTACGAATTTATGGTGCCTTACCTTGTTATGGCAATGATTTATATTATTTTGGTACTTATCATTAGTTTAGGTATTAAATGTATGGAAAGGAGCTTGAGAAAGAGTGACCGACGTAGTTAAAAAATCAACATCCAAAGAAAAAATGATAGATGTAATTAACTTACAAAAACACTTTGGCACAAACAAAGTATTAAACGGAATCAATATTACTATTGAAAAAGGCGACATTGTATGTGTGATTGGTCCTTCTGGTTCTGGAAAAAGCACCTTCCTTCGCTGTTTAAACTGTATGGAAGACCCAACAGGAGGGCAAATTATTTTTAATGGCGTAGATATTGCAGATTTTAAAACAGACATCAATCTTCATCGCCGTCATATGGGTATGGTATTTCAGCACTTTAATTTATTTAACAATAAAACCGTGCTTCAAAATATTATGTTAGCTCCTGTACTCATAGGACTACAAGACTTAAAAAAAGCAAAACGAATCAATAAAAAAATCCAGTTTACAAATATATTTTCTAAAAAGAAAAAGGAGTTAATTCCTATTACAACAACTAAAACAGAAATTAAAGAAAAAGCAAAGGAACAAGCACTCATCTTATTAGACCGTATTGGTTTAAAAGATAAAGCAAATGTGTATCCTTCTACCCTTTCTGGTGGACAAAAACAACGTGTTGCGATTGTTCGTGCCCTTGCCATGAATCCAGATGTGATTCTTTTTGACGAGCCAACTTCTGCTCTTGACCCTGAAATGGTTGGAGAAGTATTAGACTTAATGAAAGAATTAGCTCGTGATGGAATGACAATGGTGATTGTAACTCATGAAATGGGATTTGCAAAAGAAGTAGCTAACCGAGTATTATTTGTAGACGGTGGACAAATTTTAGAAAGTGGCTCACCAAAAGAATTTTTTGAACATCCAAAACATCCTCGATTACGTGACTTTTTATCTAAAGTATTATAAAAAATTCTTAGATATACTACCCCTTATCAAAAAAGGAGACAATTTTTATGAACTTTACAGCATCACTTTTTGATGAACTTCAATCTATCTTTCCAGATACAAAGACAGAAGAAGGTGTTTCCTATTATGGAATAACCTCTGCTTCTGGTTCTTATCCTGGAGTACAAATTATGTTAAATGGTTTGGAAATTGGTCAAGCAGTGACATTTGAAATTTTTGGACCTAATAAAAACTACGAATTATATGAAATGATTCCTGTACCAGTAGAATATAATTCAGGTGCTATCGAACGAACAGAGCTTTTAGATGGTCTTTATAATAAAGATGTATTACGCAGAGCCCCATTTCTTATTTATGAAGTACAACACCCTATCCTCAATATTTCCCGTGCCAACGCTAGTGCTATGGCATTTACCTTTAGAACAAGACTCCATTGTGATACAAAAGAATGTCAAAAATGGATTATTTTCGTATCTCATTGTGGAATTACGAAAAGATTAGAATTTATTATTGATGCATATCCTGTAGAAATTCCAAAAGCAGGAAAAGATACGTTCAAATATATTAACTGGTTCTCCTATAACAACCTTGCTCGTATTCATCATATGAGCAAATGGTCTGAAGAATATGAAAAAATGCTTCTCTCCTATTATCAACTTGCCGCATACACTCGTCAAAATATGATTACTTTTTGGGTAGATGACTTATTTGACCTCATAGACGGAAAACCTGTGTTTAATCCAAAACATTTTGATACTTTGCTTTCCCTTGCAGATAAAGCAGGAATTTATTGGATAAATGGTGGACATTTTGCGAAAAGAAAAGACTCTGATTGGATGGCAACAGAAGCTGAACTCTTCCTTGGACGTGCTGTTTTACCGGGAGACGGAGAAAAAATTTTAGCAGATATGTGTAAAGAACTTTATGCTTATATTTGCAAAAAAGGAGTACAAGACCGCTGGATACAAAGCTTTTTTGATGAACCTCTTGATTGCTCTGCTAATGTTTACCGTCTTGGAACATCCATTATTAAAGAACATATGCCTTCCATTCCTATTTTAGAAGCAACGATTGCTAGAGAATCCATTCAAGATACTGTAAACATTTGGTGTCCAACCGTCAAAGAATATGAAAATGATTTTGCATTTTTTGAAGAACGTGTTGCAAAAGGCGACCGCATTTTTGTTTATACTTGTTTACAACCAGCAGGCAACTATTGCAATCGTCTTTTGGATATGGAACGTCTTAGATGTGTATACCTTGGCTTAGCACCTGTAAAATATACAAACATTGAAGGCTTTTTACATTGGGGAGGCTCTTTTATTCGAGAACTTGTAGATATTTTTAGCTCTTCTGTATCCTATGCTCCACCAAAAGGACGTTTTGAACCTACGCCAAATTTTGAACCAATTCCAAGTAATCTTCTGCCACCAGGTGACCACGTTATTTTCTATCCAGGGAACGGCTATGCACTCTCCTCCACAAGAGCTGAAGCACACCGCATTGGCTTAGAAGACCTTTGCCTCTTTACTATGCTAAAGGAAAAAAATCCAAACCTTGCCGAAGAACTATTTTCCACTCTTTTCCGAGACTATGCAGACTATGAAAAGAGCGTTGAATTATACAGAAGTATCAAAGACAAACTTATAAAAGCATTATTATAATAATCTTACAAAGTTTTACTGTTATATAGTACCAGATGGAGCTTGAAAGCTCCATCTGACAAACCTATTATTCACATGATATCATTTGCTTTAGCCAAAGCCTCTCTCTTTGTAGATACTGTTCCGTTTCGTCCCGAGCGAGAGCGTGTCCGAACAGTATCTACAAAGAAAAGGCTATATTAAAAATTTTTTAAAAGTCTGTAGGCACATCCAACATCGAAGCCGAAAGTTCTTGTATATGTTTTGTATCCTCTATAATATCCTTCACATAATCTTTATATGCTTCAGTTGCTACTACAATTGTTTCCACCGCTGCTTGATTTTCTTCTGCATATGCATTCATTTCTAATACTCTATCACGAAGTTGTCCAAATGTTGTATCCACATTATGGATATTTTGATTCTGTTCTTCAATATTATTATAAAGAGAATCAAACTGCACAAACAAACCATCAAATCCTTTTTCTAATCCATTTAAGGTAGATACAGAACCTTCGATTACTGCCGTACTCTGGATTAATTCTTTTGTTGTTTTTTCAATCTGTGCTTTCATTCTATCTACAATTTCCACCACATGATTAGAACAACTATTACTATCCAAGGCAAGAGATTGTACTTTATCTGCTACTACTGCAAATCCTGCTCCTGACTGCCCTGCTCTAGCAGCTTCAATCGAAGCATTTAAAGCTAACATTTTTGTACTAGCAGAAATACTTGTCAACTGCTCTGTGACACCAGAAATCTCAGAAATTTGCTCTTGTAATAAGGCAAATACAGAATTAACTTCCCCAACTGCCTTTTTTACATTTTGCATTTGTTCTGCCATCGCATGCATATTCTTTTTATTTTCTCCTAATACTTCCTCTACTTTTTTAATTTCCTTATTTAAATTTTCTATATTTTGCTCTGTTACTTGCATTTCTTCTAACGCATTTTGGCAAGTCGTATCTACTTCTTGAACTCCTTGTGTAATTTCACCAGAACCTCTCTTTAATTCTGCTACATTACCATCTAAACTAAGATTTACTTCTTGCATTCCATGAATTCGTCCAGCCGATTGCTGACAATTTTCTTCCAATTCTTCTCCAACACTTTGAATCGCATTCAACAACTGTTCTGCCTGTTCTGCACGATAGGTACTTAAATCAATAAAAGAACGACCTCGTTTAATTAATAAATACAAAATAAACGCCACTAAATTAAAGATAATCAGACACATTCTATACTGTGGTAAAGGATCTGCTTTTTCAGGATGTAATACATACAATACAATTAATAAAATCGTGGCTATCCCTGATTGAAATAATGGATACGATGGTTGGAGATACATACCACTTAACGCAATTACAGCTAAAAATAATGGGAAATCGTCACTATAAAAGTCACCACTATTCATAGAAATAATAAATACTAAAAATAATAAACCAATACAAATAAATAATTGTCTACTTTTCATAGAAATATTTAGTTTTTTCATTAAAAAAGAACCTGCACCAAATACCAAAAGACAACTTGCTACTACTATTGCCCCTTGCATATCTCCACCTAACAAATTTTTAAATAAAAATAATGTTGCTACTGCAAATGTAATAATCATCATAATTTGATAAATTTTTTCAGGCGTTGCAGGACTCTTTGATACTTTTCTTTTATCATTCATCTGCTATCTTTCCTCCATTGTTATATTTTCATTACTGTTCACTAACAAACGAACTGTACTTCTTTCTATTGTATCACTAAAGGCTTTATTTGTCATTGATTTTATTAAGTAAAATCCTACTTTTCTAATACCAAATAAGAAAAGTAGGATTTCATAATAACTTACTTTGTAATTTGTCTTGCTACATAAACTCCACTTGCAGAGGCATGAGAAAGAGAATGTGTTACACCACTTCCATCTCCAATTACATAAAGTCCCTTATAACGAGTTTCTAAATGTTCATTTAATTCTACTTCCATATTGTAGAACTTTACTTCTACACCATATAAAAGTGTATCATCATTTGCTGTACCAGGTGCAATTTTATCCAAAGCATAAATCATTTCAATAATACCATCTAAAATTCGCTTTGGAAGTACCAAACTTAAATCACCCGGGGTTGCTGCTAGAGTTGGACGCACTAAACCTTCTGCAACACGCTTTTCATTGCTTCGACGACCTCTCACTAAATCTCCAAATCTCTGTACAATGACACCACCACCAAGCATATTCGAAAGTCTTGCAATACTTTCTCCATAACCGTTACTATCTTTGAATGGTTCGGAAAAATGTTTTGCTACTAATAATGCAAAATTTGTATTTTCTGTCTGCATTTCTTTATCTTCATAACTATGCCCATTCACTGTTACAATTCCATTTGTATTTTCATTTACCACAATTCCATGCGGATTCATACAAAATGTACGCACTTTATCTTCAAACTGTTTCGTACGATATACTATCTTACTTTCATATAATTCATCGGTTAAATGCGAGAAAATAACTGCTGGAAGTTCCACACGAACACCAATGTCTACTCGATTGGATTTTGTCGGAATCTTCAAATCATCGCAAACTTTTTCCATCCACTTACTTCCAATTCTACCAACAGAAATAACACAATTAGTACATTCATATGCGATTTCCTTAGCATAGACACGATAACTTCCATCTTCTAATACTTCTAATTTTTCTACTGGACAATCAAAGAAAAACTCCACTTTTTCCTTTAATTTATTATACAAATTTTCCAATACTACATAATTAATATCTGTACCTAAATGACGCACCGAAGCACTCAATAACTTTAATTGATTTTGCATACAAAGTTTTCCAAACTGAGAACCAGCGGTTGTATACATCTTTGTACCTTCGCCACCATATGCCATATTGATATCATCGACATACTTCATCAACTCTAATGCCTTTTCTTGACCAATATACTCATACAATGTACCACCAAAATCGTTTGTAATATTATATTTTCCATCAGAAAAAGCACCTGCACCACCAAACCCACTCATAATGGCACAACTCTTACAACGAATACAACTCTTTACCTTATCTCCATCAATTGGACAACGACGACGCTCTAAAGCATGTCCAGCCTCAAATACCGCAATCTTCAAATCAGCATTTTTCTCTAATAATTCATATGCAGTAAAAATACCTCCTGGACCTGCACCCACAATAATAACATCATATTTCATTCATTCTACCTCCTGCCGATATTATTTCAATATCCTCACTTAGTTTACCACAAAAAGTCCTCTATAACAAGTTTCTTTATATAAAATACTTATAATAAAGGACTTTAAAGTGTTATAGTTTATTTACTTTGTAACAAATTTTCCAACACTATTCTTCAAATTTGCTGAATAATTAATAAGTTCCGCTGATGATGCTGCACACTCTTGCGATATCGCTGAATTATCTGTAACAACATCTAATATAGTAGTGGATAATGCATTTATTTCTTCCATCAAACCATTTTCTAACTTACTTTGCTCATTTAATTTACTAATAATTTCATCTACTAAATTAGTATTATCTGCAATTTCATTTAAGGATGAGGCTGCATCGTTTACAATTTGCGTTCCTCTTGCAACACACTCTAGTGCATTTTCAATTAAGTTTGTAATAGTTTCTGTTGACTTACTAGATTCTTCCGCAAGTTTGCTTACATTTTCTGCAACGATAGCAAATCCTCTACCAGCTTCTCCTGCACGAGCAGCTTCAATCGAAGCATTTAATGATAATAAACTTGTTTCTGATGTAATATCATCTAATGCTTGTACAATCTTTTTGATTTTTTCTGATGCTTCACTAATATCCTTCATTGCTATAACAGCTTTACTCATTTGATTTTTTGTATATTCCACACTTTGATTTGTATCACTACTAGACTTTCTAGCTGCTTTTACAAAATCATCAAACTTTGTATTTTCTTCTAAAGTAAACTGAATCTTCTCCTGTAATGTCTGAATACTATCTGTCTGATTCACAGCACCTGCTGCTAAACTTTCTGATACTTTCGCTACTTCTTCTGCTGACAAAGCTACTTGGTCAGCCTGTTTATCCATATTTTTAAATTCTGTAGAAAGGCTACTTCTAATATGTACTAAATTACGCTCAATAGGTTCATAATCCCCTAAATACTTCATATTACTACTAGAAACTAAATCTCCATTTGCCATAACACTTAAATTTTTATCAATGTCTTGAATATAAGATAAAATTCCTAATCTCATATCATTTAAAATTTTATATAACTTTCCAATCTCATCCTGTTTCTCATACACGAAATTATTAGAAAGAATACCTTGTGCTAAATTATTCAAACTACCTTCCAATTCTCCAATTGGTTTTACTACACTCTTCTTAAAGATAGCAGATACACTTCTAAAAGTAAAAAGACATGCAATTAAAAATACTGTCAAAATGACATAAAGAGCAGTCGCTATAACATCTACTAATTCTTGTGCATCGTTTACCATTTGATTTGTCAATGTAAACAAAGTTTCACTATCTGCTAAAAGAACGGTATAATCTCCACTGACCTTAAACTCTGCAATATCAGGCTTAATTGTCTTATTCCAATATTCTTCTACCTCATCTCTACTATCAGGAAATTTTCCCATCGTCATTTGTTTCTCTATCGTAGCAAGATTAGTATCAACTACACTAATTGCTTTTGACTCATCAGCCCCTGCAATTACTTGTTTAATCACTCTTTGACTACCACCTCGAACAATTCCTGCACTATTTACTACAGCAGTATACTGCGTAAACAAATAAAGACTTCCTGCTATCAAAACTACAACTCCAAAAATAAGCAAGAATACTTTCCCCAATGTAAGATTAATTGTCTTTGCTATCGTCATATTTTTTGTATTCATACAAATACTCCTCCTTTAATAAATAATATGGTAGTATTTTACCAGTAAACAAAAAAAGATTCTGTGATATATATCACTGAATCTTTTTTTGTTTTATACATTTTTTGTACGTTTCATTCACATATACAAAATGAAGATTTTTTTATTATTTAGTTCTTTTTTGTTTCAAGGTAAGCTGCACGACCTTCTTCGTAAAGGTTTCTTCCTTCGCTATCGATAATAACAACTAAAGGCATATCCTCTACATAAAGTCTACGAAGTGCTTCTGCACCTAAATCTTCAAAAGCAACCAATTCTGCTTTTTTAATACATTTTGCAAGTAATGCACCTGCACCACCAATTGCACCAAAGTAAACACCAGAGTACTTTTTCATTGCATCTACTACTTCTGGAAGACGAGCACCTTTACCAATCATACCTCTTGCACCAACGCTCATCATCGTTGGAGCGTAAGCATCCATACGTCCACTTGTTGTTGGGCCTGCAGAGCCGATCACCTGTCCTGGCTTTGCTGGAGTTGGTCCTACATAGTAAATCGTAGCGTCTGTTGGGTCAAATGGAAGTTCTTCTCCTCTAGCTAATGCTTCACACATACGCTTATGACCAGCATCACGAGAAGTATAAATAGTTCCTGTTACATAAACAGAATCACCTGCATGTAAAGTCTTTGCTAATTCTTCTGTTAAAGGTAAAGTAATATGTTTTTCCATCTTAAATCACCTCCGATTTATGACGAGTCACATGGCAGTTAATGTTGATTGCACATGGCATACCTGCAATATGAGTTGGCAGTGTTTCAATATTTAAACCAATAGCTGTAGTCTTTCCACCAAAGCCCTGTGGTCCAATACCAAGTTCGTTAATCTTATCTAACATTTCTTTTTCTAAATCTGCATAGAATGGGTCTGGATTAGAAGAGTCAATTGGACGCATTAATGCTTTCTTTGCTAATAATGCAGCCTTATCAAATGTTCCACCGATACCTACACCCACTACCATTGGAGGACATGGATTAG
>CALAEX010000083.1 GCA_937891165.1 uncultured Lachnospiraceae bacterium
CATAGCAGTTATCCTTTCCTTTAGTTAAGGACATTATAACACAAAATTTACATTTGAACATATAACAGATACTTAATTTATGGTATACTAGAATACCAATGTCCTTCATTCTCTACATGACATTGCTCATAAATTGCTTGTTTTATATTGTTTACTAATGCAAGTTCTTTTTCCATATCTTCTGGATTACTCACTACACTTGCTACCTTTTCAGCAATTCCAGTTCCGATATTTGCTACACCTAAACATAAAGTCCGTGCAAAAAATACAACAACTATAGAAGCTGCAAACAATGCCATTTTCTTTACCAATTCTTCTGCTGCCATTTCTTGTTCTCTAACACTCATAAAACTCAAGAAAAACGTGAGTGTAATAATACAAAAAGCAATACCAGTAAAAATATCACTAACCGAAGTTAAAATTCCTATATTTTCAATAATCCTGCCTCCGATTTTTAAAGATGATGCATCGTCATCAAATGTAATAGATACCTTTTTTCTTACACTATCAAGGCTTTCTATATTACAAATTTTATCTAATTGTTCCATCACATTAGCAGTCATACCTTCTGCATTTCTCCAACTGTCTGTACAAAATGCCAACATACAAGAACCAATAATCATCAACAAAGCTATCATTATGATTGCTTTCTTGTAATATAAAACTGCATATCTAGTACTCTCCAAACGCTTTTTTATTAATATCATCTTAGCCCCTTTCCTTCGATATACAAAATAGAGAGTTGCACTGTTGTAGTACATCTCTCTACCATTGCAAATCTTACAGTCCACCAAAAAATTTAGTTTCAAGAGCAGTCGGTGTTGCACCAATCCAAGCGAGTACAATAATTGGACCAAACACCATGAGTGCACCAGCAATTACTTTCTTAATTGCCTTAGAAATACCATTATTATCTGCACCATGGTCATCATCACCTGTCATAGTCTTGACAAAAGCTACGATACCAGTGACAAGTTGAAATACTCCAACAAGTTCAAGAATGCCAAAACCTAATGTGCCAATCTTATTTACAATATCTTCAATACCATTCGCACAAAAAGCTGTCATATACATAGAAGATACTGCGAGGGCTATCACAGTAATCTTCTTTTTTACATTGTTTATAGCTTCCTTCCTCTTGTTTATTACTTCTTTCCTCTTCATTTCTTTTACCTAGCGTGGAATCTCACCACACTTCCCTTTCCTAAAAAATACTTTTGTAGATGGATAATGTTAGTACACTGATACTCAGTAGGACGTAATAGCATAAGGTCTCGCTGTCCTAAGCGGCAACACAAGTTTTACCTAAAAAGGATGAATAATGGATTTTACGGTCGCCCTTACCGTAAGAAAACAAATATTTGCTTTCTATAGTTAAGAAAAAAATGAAATTTATAATTCCCACAAAAATTTGAATGAATTTAAAAAAATTCAAATAAAACTTTATGAAGCAAAACAAAAAAATCCAACTTATCAAGTAAAAAGCGACTTGACAAATTAGATTTTCTGTTTTTATAGATAACTAAATATCCTTTAAGACAGGGATACTATCGTTAAACATTCCTTCTTATCGTTTTCTATTGTTCTTATTATACTTTGCAATTTCCTTAAATTTCTTCTCTTTACTGAGCAAATAGCTCTGACTATCAGCAACGTAAGCATTTTCTACTTTTAATTTCTGATAAGATATCCAACGTTCTTCTGAAAGTACACCTTCTTTCAATGCTTTTTGTATCATACATCCTGGTTCTGTATTATGGGTGCAGTCATAAAATCTACACTTAATAACTAGATTCTCTATATCCTCAAAAGTCTGAGCAATCCCTGATAGATTGTCCCACATACCAAGTTCACGCATTCCCGGCGTATCAATTACCATTCCACCTTCCAACAAAAGTATCAGTTCCCTATGTGTAGTAGTATGGTGCCCTTTATCATCATTACGTAACCCTTGCGTATCCAATCTTTCTTCTTTCAACAAACAATTGATTAGTGTAGATTTTCCCACACCAGAAGAACCTATGAACGCTACGGTTTTTCCTTCTTCTATATAAGGACATAGTAGTTCATATCCTAACTCTTCCACCGTTGTTGTCACTAAAATATCTACTCCCAAAGCTACCGATGATACTTCTGATATTTTATCATCCAAATCTTCGCACAAATCAGATTTAGTCAGCACAATCACCGGGACAGCACCACTATCCCATGCAATAGAAAGATATCGTTCTAAACGACGTAAATTAAAATCATTGTTTAGAGACATACAAAGAAAAATCGTATCAATATTTGCTGCCACAATTTGTTCTTTCCTACTATCACCAGCAGCTTTGCGAGTAAAACAACTTTTACGATGCAAAACATACTGAATGATGGCATTTCCTCCAGTTTCATTCCAATCAGCCATGACAAAATCACCAACCGCTGGATAATCAGATACCGTGATGGCATTATACCTAAATTTACCCGAAACCTCTGCTAGTTTCTCTCCATTTTCTGTTACCAGACGATATAAGCCTTTTTCTTGGGATATAATTCGTCCAACAATAAGTTTTGGATACATAGATGCCAATGCCAAAAACCTATCCGTCAGACCGTATTGTTTCATACTAAAATTCATATTCTATCTCTCCATAAATGTTATCTTGTCATTCCTAAATAAAAGATTATTTACTTTCTCTGTAATCCAGATTTCATCCTCAATAATTTCCACTCCATATCCTTTTATCACTGATTTATCATGTCTTTTTATGATATCATCAAATTCTATTGATCTATCTTTTTTTCTAGGAAAACGGATATTTGTTTCAAATTCATCAATACACTTCAATGCTACCATTTTCCCCATTTCTTTCCATTCATTTTTTGTATAAAACTTAATATGTCCATCGTTCTTCATCCGCATATATTCATCAACAAAACGTTCCACATCATCCTCATTTGGTGCTGGATCCGATAAGAAAAAGAGCCCCTCTTTCTTCAACACTCTATTGATTTCCATAAAAGTATTTTTAATTGTTGGAAAATGATGCAAAGCATATCTTGTAATTATGATATCAAAGGAATTATCCTCAAATGGAAAGGTAATTCCTTCATAACTAACAAATTGTAAATTAACAATCTCATTTAATTCCGCTTTCTTTCGATTTACCTCTAATGTTTTTTCAACAATATCTAATCCCACCACTTCCGATTGCTTATATTTTTCTGCAAACGAAAAAGCCAAATATCCAGAACCTGTACCCAAATCAAGAATTTTCATTCCTTGTTCCACTTGTATACAATTTAAGATTAATTCTAAATGATTCTCATCTTTTGTCTGCCTATCGTAATAAGAACCCAACCGAAAACTTTCTTCAAACCCCTTTTTAGTTTTTTCAATACTTTCTCTATGATTCATTTCAGCATCTCCTAATTTTCCTATATATTATTAGAATTTTGAAACTATTAATCAGCATCTTGTTTTTTACCATATTGTTCTTTTTTGTTTTTTCTTTTCCTCTCTTTTTTCTTTTATCTTTTCTGTTATTTTTTCTAAAAATTGTAATGCCATTTGATTCGCTATTTGTCCCATTCGTCTACCTCCCAAAATCAAAGTTTTCGATAATTTCTTTTATTTTTACATCTATCCTTGTACCACATTATTAAGACGTTCCGATAATACTCGTATCTGCTCTACGATATCTGCAAGTTCTTCTGTACTAGCAGTATTTTCCTGTGCAGAAGCAGTCACCTGTTCTACAGCACTGCAATTTTGCTTAGTATTATCATTGATTTGTTTCATATTTTCTGCAACTTCATCACTGCTAATTTTTATCTCTTGTGCTACTGCATCAATCCAATGAATCTTCTTTTCTAATTCTTCATTAGAAACAGTAATAAGTATCGCTGATTCGTTTGCTTTTCGAATACTTTCCATACCATTTTCTGTGAATACTATATTTTCTCCCATAGTTTTTACCGCTTCTTCTGTATGATAAACTACCTGATGAACAATCTTATCAATACTCTCTACAGCTGTTCTAGTCTGTTCGGAAAGTTTTTGAATTTCCTCTGCTACAACTGAAAACCCTCGTCCCTGTTCTCCTGCTCTAGCTGCTTCTATTCTAGCATTTAAAGCAAGTATATTCGTCTGATTGGAAATATCCGTAATTGTTTGAACAATACTAATAATTTTTTTCGATTGCTCTCCAAGAGTAGAAATAATCTGTTTACTACTATCCATACTATGACTAATCTGTTCCATATTTGCAGTAGCGTCATCCATGCGTCTTTGATTTTCCTTCGTATTTTCCCCAATTTGTTCTGTCAAAAGTGCTGTAGTGTGATTCATTTCACTCAAAGTACTTAACTTCTCTGTCATCTTTTCCATACGAATATTTGTACCTTTAATCGCCTTTGTATTCTCCATAGATCCTTGCAACAGTCGTTCTGATTCTTCTGCTATACTTTGATTTGCATACAGAGAACTTTCTGTAATCTGTGCCAGTCCATTTACCATTTCAAACAACGTTTCTGAAGTCTTAAACGCATTTTCTTTCATCCGATTCATATGCTCTAACATCTCTTTTTGTTCTTCTGCTCCCATTAAATTGGAAAGCATAGATGCAGTTCTCGATGTTAGTATAGTAAAAATGGCGGCTATAGCAATGAGAACAAGAGCACGAGGGATGATGCCAAATACTATGGTACCTTTTAGTGTTGTAAAATTATCATCCTGCAACGTATTTAAATAATATGCCAATATCTGTCCAACCGATACCCCTATTACTGTTAATGTAGTCGCAGTAATATTCAGTTTTTTAGAAAAATATAAACTTGCAATGGCGATTGGATATACATAAATTACTACTACATGATATGTCAACGTCGTACTAAGAAGCATCACAAAAAAAGCTGCACATACCACATTGATATATTTCACAAATTCCTTTTCTAGTTTCCAAAGAGAAACTAACATGGTTGGAATCCACAACAATACGCTACCACCAAGATAGGCTAACCTCATAATAGTTTTATCAATGATAAATATGCCTATCACATTTAACATATATACTATTGTGAAAATAACAAAAGTAATACGCATGACTTTTGCTACTAGGATACTTGCCTCTTTTTCATTCTGTCTTAACATACTGTTTCCGTTCATAACGAATCCTCTTTTAGAATTTATTTTTCTTATTATCGTCTCTTATACACTACAATTTCAGGATCTGCACCATTTTCTCCATACTCACAGACAAGAAGAAAATCCATTCCAGCTACCAAACCAAAACATTTTTGATGTGTTCCATCATTAAATTCACAAAGAACTTGATTACACAAATAGATACACGCATCATCTAGAAATTTTACATTTTGACCATTTGGAAGTTTGTATTCAAAATTAACAAAGCTACCACATAATGGATATAATTCACTGATTTTAGTCATTTCTGGAACATCCAATCCATTCAACTCAGTAATCAGAACTTTCTTAAATTCTTCATATTTTTCCATTCCACTAAGATTTATGTACTTCGCGACAAAGCATTCTTTGCCAAAAGGACATCCCTTCGTTTGGAAACATCCCTTACATTCTTCATTGAACTGACATTTTGTACAATCTGCACCACATAATGATTTCATAAGATACGTTCTCCTTCTAAATAAACATACTAACAACAAGACCAACTAGCATTCCATAAACCAATCCATTTCCAACTAGAGCTGTAACAACACATACTAAAAGCAAACCAGTCATCATAAAGTCTTTCATTTTTCTTTTTCCTTCTCTATTTCTTTTTTCTGCTGTATCTCTTGAATAGCTTCTTTCACACCACTTTTGACCACCCATTTCACAATAAAATATAAGGCAAACAACACAACCAAAGTAATAATTCCATCTATACCAAGTTTTTTCCACAAAAATTCTGTCCACTCAACCAACATCGTATCAACATGCATTCTTTCTTTCCTCCAAGTCTGCCCCATAACGGATAATCAAAGATATCAAAATCAACAAGATGCCAATAATAAGACTTGTTCCATTACTTAAATCTATAACAACATTCTGTTGAAAACCTAAGATACCACAGAGACCTCCTACTAAAATTGCCGCCACAGGTGGAAGAATAATAAACAGAAGACCCAAATGTTTCATTTGCTCCGCACCTCTTTCGGTAAACGGAGTTCCATCTGCTTGCTCTGCACTAAAATATCGGAACGCATATGTTAACAAGATAGCATCTGTTAAGGTAAGTACCATTTCTACTAAAAGAGTTCCAATCATTTCGTAAAACGAAGAAGACGTGGTAAGTTGATACAAAGTTTCCATACCCCCACTGATAACACTACCTGTACTAGATAAAATAATACCACATATCAATCCAAGAAATATCAGTCCAGCTCCTACAAATGTCAAAATCATAGCTACTTTTGTTAACGTTTGAAAAACCCGAAAAGTCTTTTGAATAGTTTGTAACGATTTCATAATTATTTCTCCTAATTTTCTATTATTTGGAAGGAAACACTTCCTTCTGCTTGTTTTCCAGTAACTGAGATTATATAATTTCCGTTTTTGTGGATATTCACTTGAAAATTACCTAATTCTGGATTGTTTCCTTCATAAACAGTTTATTCATTATCTGTTAAAATGCACAAAGATAAATCTCCTAAATTTTACCATTTGTTTCTGTAACAGATATTTTTATTGCAAATTTTTTCAAATCACTGTTTTCAGGAATATCATTTTTTTGAATGCAAAATAGAATACGGTCATCCTCGATAATTGTATGATCTGCATTTTCTGTTCCTGTCGAACCAATGCTTTCACCATCTATGTACCATATTGCACCAATCGAAGTTACCCGATCTATCACAGTGTTTTCAATTACTATATATGATTCCTGATTATATTCCTCACCAATAGGATTACTGATATTACATGCACATAGATATAAACTAAAAACTACTACCAAAAGCAAAATTTTCTTATTCTTCATTATTCACTTCCTCCACATCCATTTTTCCTTGTCCATAGAATTACCTCTTACTTCATTCACTCTGTTGTGACCAAATAGAATACTCGTTATTTTTGGTCTTAATTATGACTTCTTTGATTTCTCCCTCAACAGGAATAGAAATAGCAAAATCACCATTTTCAAAAATACCAAATACTTTGCTAAATTTGAAACCTATATAAAGCTTTCCGTCCTTTTCTTCCGCATGATATCCCACAAATCCCTCTAAAAACGAACCTGGACAAAATCCAGTAATTCGTACCTGTCCTTCGGTCACTTCTATCTTTTCAATACCTGCACTTTCACAAACATGAAAACCAAACAACTTCCATCCATATCTACCAAAAATAAAAATAGTGAATAGTATAGTAAAAATCATCCCTAATAATATGATAATTTTATGAATGATAGAAATTGGTTTCTTTACTTGCACTTTACTTTCCTCCATCTAAATATGACTTTCTGAAAAATAATAGGTATTTCTTCTGAAATAAAAATCGCAGAGCTGCCCCCTTAAAAAATCTGGATAGCAAGCTCTGCGTCTAAGCGTCTGGCTTTCGTCTAACATATCATATTTATTTTTTATTGTTCCACATCAAATCTTAGCTGATAAAACACCTGTAACCACTTCGGTTGTTTTTCCATCTGCTCTTTCATATTCCTAAGCGTCCTCTTTCCAATTCTCCGATCCAACACCGCAAACATTCTTATTAACGGATTTTCAGAATAAATACTATCCTGAATACTCTGATTACGATATTTTTCAAGAGCATCACAAAATTCAATATCCGTATACTCTGTTCTTGACTGCAAAGGAATTTCATTTAAAAGTTTCCAAAAATTATCCCAGTACTCTGCTATTCCAACAGGAGTAGAATTATCTTTGTATCCATTATTTATGAAATATGTATTGACCGTTTCTAAAGAAAAACGCTTCCTTTGTTTACCATCCAAACAGATTTCAAAAATATGGCATCCGTCCATACCAGTATAAGTAGTACAACCATATCGAATTCGTCCATGTAAACGTTCTGCAAGCATTTCACACTCAAGAAATTTTCGCATACCACTCCAAGAACCCAATATTTTTCCCATCTATTACCTCTCGATTTGTTTGATAATATTTTCAGTTCCATAATGTTCGCTGCTAAAACCATTATCAAAGAAAATACTAAAGAATGGTGTCATCTTATTACTAAACACAGTATCTATCGGTTTCGGTATATGCAATAGCATATCTTCAAATTCCGTAGTTATAACTCCTACAATTACCTTTCCATAGTTCCAATTAGAATCACTTACTGTACCATACTGCAAAGCCAACTCAATTTCTTTTTGTTCCTCTGTCCAACAATGGATTTCAAACTTCTTAGCAGTCTTGATCTGTTCAGCTATCAATGCTTTCCACTTTACATTATCTTCTTCAAAACCATCCAAAATGATGATTTCATATTTTGCACTCTCTGTTGTCTGAGCTATCACTGGTTCTAATTGCACAGATTCTAACTCATTAAGAATCGCAGAAATCTTTGAGTTCCAATCATCCATTCGTTATCCTCCCAAAAACAACTCTATTGGTCCGAAATCTCTTTGAGCATAGAAATAGTTCTGTATATTTCACCACATACAGGGCATTTCCAATCACAATCACTTTTTTTTGCTTTCTTATGGAGATGTTCCAACTCTGCCTCTCCACATTTTAAGCATACCGTTGATTGTGATGTCCATAATCTTTTCAATAATTTTACTTCTTCCTCACGACTGTTTGTATACATTTTCTTTCCTCATTCACAACAGAAACTTGCAAATGTTCCGCATTGATAAGCACTTCCTTTTTACACTTAGGACAAAAGAGAGGATAATTCTTCAAAAGTGTATCTGGCAACAATTTCAAGCGTGTCTTTCCTTTACACAATGGGCAAATCACCCAACAAGTTTCCATACACTATTCCTCCATCCTTTGCACCGGATGTACTGTTGGCTGGTTTAGTTTTCCAGATTTAATCAGCATCATCATAGCAATAAAATCATGTCCCAACATCTCAATGACCTGTTCTTCTGAGAAATTACACATACCAGTCGCACATAAAGCACCTATACCAAACGTATGAATCCACACATGTTCGAAAAGTTTCCTTGCTTCCGATTCTGTAAGACCATAATCTTTTTGGATGACATCTACACACTGATATGCTACATCACCCAAGCGTTCATAAATATCATCAAAACTTTCAATATTATGGTTGTCAGACATAAATCCAAGCTGGTAGAGCTTAGGTTCCTCTTTGGCAAAAAGAATCATCTGCATCCCGACCTGTTTCAATACTGGTGTGTAATGCACCGCTTTTTCAGCATAACTCTCAAAACGCTTTATCGCAGCTTTTTTTACTTCTTCCTGAACTTCCTCCATAGAATGGAACACGGTAAAAATAGGACGAGAAGAACTTCCAAGTCGTGCACCTAAATCTCTAGAAGTCAAAGCAGACATCCCTTTTTCACTGACTAGCTCCAATGCTGCTGCAATTACTTCTTCCCTTGTAAACTTCGGTTTCGGTGGCATAAAAACACATCCTTTCTTAAAATCTATGTTTCAAATCAATCGTTTTGCATCATTTGTTTTATTATAATACATAATATCAGTTGTGTCAATAGTAGTAACACCTATTTCTGATTATTAGTGAACTCCTAGCTATTCATCGTAATCCCCTGCTATATTTTCATAAAACTCATCATTTAACTCGACATTCTTCGACTCATCATCAAAATCATCCATAAAAGAATTCTTCCTTTTTTCATCATTATCAAAGTCTATCTCTGTGAACTCACACATAGTTCCATTACCATTTTTCTCAATCTCTGCTTCATCTAGAAACTCATCCTCAAATTCATTAATTAAAAAATCACTTTCTGCTTCAAATTCATACATACTAGAGAAACTATCTATCACTTGTAGATTCTCCCTACACCACTTAACAAGTTCTTCTTCTGAAATTGTTTCTTTTACATGAAGCAAATATTTAAAATCATCCTCTGAAATATTAATAAATTTCTTATCTGAAATTTCTTCCAGTTTACGTTGAATTTCTTTCTTATCTGCTTCGTTCACTGGACTTAGGTTTTGATACCTTTCCACATTTAATACCACTTCTTCTTTTTCAGACTGCTCTGAACTTTCTTTTACGGAAAATAAATCTTTCCATGATTTTATTTTTCCTCCAGAAATAAGTGCTACTCTTTTATCCATTTTTCTTGAAAAATTGTCGATAGTAAGTGGAATTGGATTTCCTTCTTCATCTTTATACTTATCAAGAAGCCTTGGTACAGTATGTGTCGAGTCAGAATAAGGCTTTACGAAAGAATTTCTGATACTATTTTCATCATATTGGGTATAATATTGGCTAATATCATATGGAATAGCATATTTTGTACCAGAATCCCCAAGATACTTAAAATTTTTATGTTCTTCTAAATGGAATTTAGGTGTAAAAAACGGATAATTTCCTCTTACAAAAATCAAACTATCTGCATTATCCATAAGAGCAATTTCATCTGCTTCCATAAGAGTACGTCCGATTTGCTGTCTATTATCAGAAGTTCCTCGACCAGATGTGCCGTATGACATAGTATTCACCGTTTCTTTTCCAAGTCGCTCAGATAAATACTTCAACAACTCTTTCTCTGTAGAACCTAAGTAAATCAAAGTATCACAGTTTGCTAATAATGTTTCATAATCGTCTTTATCATAATTCTTAAGTTGGGAATATGTTTGGAATACCATGGTGACGGAAATTTTATAAGAACGCATTGTTGCAAGTTTAGTATTCAATGATGGAATTTTACCAAGATTAGCCATTTCATCTAATAAAAACTGTACTGGGATTTTTACAGAACCACCATTGGCATCACCCTGTTCATACAAAATATCGAATAATTGAGTAAATAAAATAGAAGCTAAAAAATTGAAAGTTGCGTTATTTACAGGTAAGATTACGAATAATGCCGTCTTTTCCGTAGAAACCTTATCCAGTTCCAATTCATCTTTATATGTAACATTCTGAAAACTGTCATTATCAAATAGATTCAACTTTACAAGCGTACTAATCAAAATATTCATAGCAGTTTTTGAACTCGATGTCTTAAACACTTGATACTGACGTACTGCATAAGAATTATGGTTCTTTTCTGCAAGTTCAGCAAATAATGCGTCCAATTCAGATATAGATTCCCCCTCTTCTTCTCTAATTTCACTCATTCTAAGCATATTCAATACATTGAGCAAATTTTTGTGGCCTTCCCAATGTGGATTTGGACGATTATCTTCCAAAAACTCGTTGGAATCAGTGTACACTTCAAAAAGATAAGCTACAATTGCCATAAAAATATTTTTTGCTGCCTGATTCCAAAAATCACCGTCACCACCAACATTTTTTGTACCTTCTACTATGCCATCAATATTTTTAATAATTACATCTACAACCTTGGGAATATCCTCCTGTGTCTTACAATAATGTAGTGGATTATATCGCATAGTATGAGATAGGTCTTTCAGATTAATTACCTTTATGGTATACTTCATCTTTTTTAAAAACCCACCACAATCACGAAAAAGCTCTCCCTTGGGATCTGTTAAAATAAAAGAAGAATTTGCCTGAAGAATATTAGGTTTTATTACAAAACGACTCTTTCCCGTACCAGTAGCTCCAAACAAAATAGAGTTAATTACCCTTTGACTCCAACGAGTATTGATAGATAGTCTTACTTCATTAGATTGAATTACAGAATTATCCATACATTCTTCCAATTCTTTAGGCTGAATCGTATTAGGAGTTATCTTACAAAGAAATCTCTTGACTGGAGTAATTTTCTTCTCGATTCCATACCGAAGTTTCTTTGATGTAATTTTCTTACCATTACCAACTATGATTACTTTTTTTCGGAATTTATTATGTAATATATCTATTCCAAACAAAACAAACCACAAAGCTAAAATACCAAAATAATATTGCTTAGGTAACTGTAAGAATTTGATTAACATCATCCCTACTACTACTGAAACAATACCTGTTTTTATTACACTAAATATAAAGTGTAACCATTTATGCTCCTCACGATTTACAATATTCGGGTCCAATACAAAGTTTAGTAAGAAATCTTTTAAATCATTATTAAACTGTGCTGTACCATGTGCACCTTGGTACATAGTATTATATTTCCTTACATAATTTTGAAAATTAAACATAAATACTATGAGCCATACCATGGCAGCAGTACCTAAACCAAGATAATGTGTTGGCCATATGCCAAATGGATGTTTCATTATATATTCTGGAAAATATAACAATACATCCAATAATGTTGGAGTCTGTGTTTGTTGGTCAAATAACATTTCAGGAGGTAAGTTAATATATGTCGCTCCAAGAATCATCCCAACATATAAAAAAACTGCTCCTTCAAGTATAGTGTAGACTATCAGCTCTCTTCTACATTTTCTTTTTAAATCCCTTTTTTTCGTTGCCATTCTCTCATTCCTTTACTTTTTGTCTTTATAGTTGATAAAGAAATGATTTTAAATAATTGCACAAAGAAGTCGGATTATTAAGAACGAAACCCAAAAATAATGAGACAAAAGGTACCCCTTTTGTCTCAAATATCACTATATTATATTCTATAAAGCAACTTCTAATATGGATAACCTTATTTTTCATAAAAGACTTCATTGAAAAAAGGCTCTTCTTTCAACATTTCTGGAACATACATCGTAAGCAATTCCATAAGATTTTTTGTATATTCCTGCTTCAATTGAAATTCCTCTTCTGTATTAATCCCACCTTCACTACGAATAATTTTTGAAAATTTGTTATTATATCGTTCCAAAGCATTCGTAAGACTCCGATATTTATGGGTGTACTTTTGATTAACAAACAACACTTCTATATGTTTTAGCAGTTCATGAATAATATCTTCATTATCCATTCTCCCACCAACATCCATTTTCAATCCATTTCTAGTCATAGTTAGATAAGATTTATCATCCATATGGTCACCAAGAATATGAATATAATAAATCAAAGCACAAAAACTTTCTTTCTGTTCTTCATTCTCTTGAAAATCAAATATTGCATCTGCTGTACTTAGAAGTATTTGCTTGCGAAGCGGCCACAAATGTTTTGTTACACCAAAATATTGATAATCCCAACCTCGATGTGTATGTGTTCTATGAGTAGTACCTGAAGCATTAAATGAAATCTCGTTCACTCTTTCAGGTAAATCTTCCACGCCATAATCAATAAGAAACTCTAAATCTTTTTGTCCATTATTATTAAATTGGTCTATTACCAAATATGACGCACACTCCAAAGCTTTTATTTGTTCTTTAACGCTACTGTCATTTTCTATTTCTTTAAAATTCTTAAATAATACTTCTAACATATACTCATCATGCTCATCTCGTTCATATGCATATCCATTTTGTGGAACGCCTACAACTAAAAAAAATAAACAAATCAATAATATCAATCTTTTTAAATGCTTCATATTATTTTACCTGCTCAAACTCAACTACATCAGGAAGAACTCCTAAGCCATTAAATTTACTTACTTTGAAGTTAAGAACAACCGTATTCCCTACATAAGAATCATCCACAAAAACCTCAACTTTAACACTTGCATCTTCACTCCATTTTTGATTGCCCGCTTTTTTACTTGTAAAAGTAACAATAAATGTTTCAAATTCATCAGACGGACGCTTAACCTTTTTTACAACCCAATCATCATAGACAGTAGTCTGACCATCATTTGTCACAGTTACTTTAATAACAGATTTTTCGCTCACACAAGAAGCTGGCAGAAGCAAAGTATCCTTGTTAAATTCCGCATCATATGATGAAGTATTACTATTAAAGGAATACTGTTCTTCCATTGCCTTAGAAAGAAAGAGAACTTCATCATTATTACGAAGAATTCCTTCAATTCTATTTTTCTCTGTTCGTGTAATATTACGTTCTTTAGCAAGTGCAAACAACAAATCGCAATTCAATGCTAATGGTTCATACACTGGAGGTAATTCAACTTCTCTTTGCTTATGCAGGAACTTATTATATGCTTTCATTTTCTTTTTCTCTTCTTTTTCAGTATCATCAGGTATTTCAATTTCTTGTACTTCTGCAAGATATACTGCATTCCTATCACGCTGTTCTGCAACAAGATTATTTACATTATTAATCGCAAGTTCATAAGCTTTATTTATATAAACTTTATTATTTGTTTTGGCATACAAATCAAGGTACATCTCTGCTGCAAAATACTTTAAAGACCAGTCGTTATTTTCGGTATTGTCTACCAAAAGTTCAATATACCTATTCGCACGAGAAATATATTCTTTTGTATTACAAACTTCTCTTGCTGCTACAATTACTTTAGGCAGTGCTAATGCAAAATAATAATCCTTTCTAAAAATTTCCGTTTGAAGTTCTTCATACTTATCCATAGTTTCCAAGCATTTCTTATACTCACCTTTTTCATAATAACAATCTACCAGTTCTAACCAATAACTTCCAAATGCTTGATATATATCTTCTTCTGCCTCAAAAAACTGAATTTTTTGAAAAACATTAGTCTCATTCTTCCATGTTACAAAATTTTCAACAGCTTTCTCACTAAGAGCTAATTCACCTGGAAGATTATATTCTCGAACAATATCAACCATAAACATAAATGCTCTTTTACGACTATCATGAAGATTCTCTGCTTCCTCATAATCAAGCTCCCAACCATCTTGTAAAAATTCTTGTTCACTTTCAATATTATATACTTCATAACTTGAATCAGCATCAATACGCATATAAATAGCTGATGCTATAAATTTTATTAAGTTATCTGAATCTATCACACTATGCAAAGCAATTGGATTGGGCATTGCTGCTTTTAATGCCTTAGCTTTATTCTGTTCATAAATATATTGTAATCTTTCCCTTTTAACACTATTCATTCGATACTTTTCAATAATATCTAACATACTACTCAAATGACTTTCTGTAAGCTCATTAACTTTCTCCGGATTCGTATTATTAATCAATGACGCATATGCTTCTTCTAAAAACATACGACTATTTTTAGACGAATTTATCTCTTGAGATAATACTGCAAGATAGTTAAGCATCGCAATAGAGTTTTTCTGTTCTTCATTAAGTTCTTCTACAGGAGGAGTTGGTGTATTAGTTGGCGTCGGACTCGGTGTTGGCGTATTGGTCGGCGTTGGACTCGGTGTTGGTGTATTGGTTAGCGTTGGACTCGGTATTGGCGTACTAGTTAACGTTGGACTTAATGTTGGCATTGCTGTTATATTTGACTCAATCACTATAGGCGTACTTGTTGTGGGGCGAACTGATACATCTGTTTTCTCGTTACTCTGACATGCTGTAAAACTAAGAGTCACCGCCCACATCAACACTACTACAAATTTCTTTTTCATTTTTCCTATTCCACTCCCTTTTGTAATTATATTATTTTGTCCATTTATTTTCTCTTACTTATCCGTTCTAATTTTTCCAAAAATATTATAACATATTACAAATATCTTCACAACATCATTTACTTTAGAATTTTCCATTTTTAACTTTTGACATCTCATCTACCTTCCTTTATATACTAACATTTATAATTCTTTGTTAGAATTGCTTTTTTCCTTTTTTCGAATATACTAATAATGAGAAATCATGACAACACAAAATATTTTTCACAACATTATTAAACATTTGTTAATACTTAAAAAATTTATCTGCTGCCACTAATAAAATAACTCCACGAAAAATATCTTCTTAATATTTATCAAAAAAATCAGTAAGTTCTCACCATAAAAAAATACGAAAAAGAATCTATTACACTTCTCTCTCGTATTTTCAACTCCTAATTTAAAATAGAACTCTAATTTTTATCAGTACTCTTTCTTATATATCCATACCAAAATTTTTATATTTCAGCTTTTGCTGATTTTTTATAGGTTCCTCTTTCTTTTCTAGAGCAAATTCTTTTACCTCATGTTGATATGTATTAGAGATTTGTTGTGAAAGGCTCTGTGGTATATAAACATACATATCTTCTTCTTTTTGTACTTGCTCAGACCATGCATAGTTTTCTTTCAATATCTTTTCTTGTTCCTTAGAAAGATTTCTCCATACAACCTCTAGTGTCTTTCCACCAAAAGTAAAAATAATCGGATTTAATTTTTCAGATGTCCAAAAATTACAATCTACTTCCAAAACCTCAGCTCTAGTATCTACAAATGCATCTAACTCGATTCCCTGCACAGATAAACCATCATATTCTTTCGGAAGTACCACATAAGACTCATCACCTATATATTTTTCAAGTATTACTTTTTTGCTGAATTGGTCAATATGATATAGGAAATTAGAAGTTTCTTCTTTTGTATTGACAATTTCCGATTCTGTCCCTGAATTTATTACTTCAACATCAGATTCTGACATTGTATGCTTATTTGTTACAGGTTTTATAGATTCTTCTTTTAATTTCATAAATTGTTCTAATTCTTCTTTTGCCTTTTCATTCATCGTTTGTTCTACTTCCTGTTGTTTTTGTTCTAGGTTACTTTTATCTCTATTCAAATAATCTTTTTCAAGAAATTCAAGCACGAAGGGATTCTCTACTTCAATAACAGAATGCCCAGCTTCATCAGTGAAAATAGTAATCTTATCAATATCTACCTCATATTTAGGGTGTTCCTCTAAAAATTTGACAAGTTCTTTCCTCTTTTCTTCTGTAAAAACATCATAACGAATATTCGTTTCCGTATGTAGAAAAAATCCTTCCCTCGTAAGCTCTAACTTTTCCAAAAACTCCTCGCTCTGACTATCCATCACCATGTTGCAAATTATAGAATACTTTGCTCTTATATCATCACGAAAGTAAGCTTGGCTAATACCAAGTTCTCTAGCAAGTATATCACAGACTGTTTTAAATTCTGATGTATTTCTGTAATCGTAATATCCAAATTCTACAGCATCTTTATTACTAGTATATCATAAATTAAATAACTGTTATATCTATATTTGATATTTTCCCTTTATTCTATTGAAAAATAAGCAATTATATATGGTAGTTATTTAATAGTCGATGTACTAGTAAAAGGATTCATACTTTTTATTCCAGAGAGCAATGCAATATATCTCCATTTACGAAAACCATCCAACAGAAGTTTTACAAGTTCCATGACACGACGATTATTCCGAAATTTTTCGTTATTTCGAATGATATGCAATACTTGCTTTGGTGTATTTAATAATCCCTCTGCTATATCAAACTTATTTCTATACACAAATATACCTCACTCCTTATCTTTTTTGTTCTAAACTTTTTTCCATTCTAGTAATTTCCCTAGATTTTTCTTTTATTTTATTATTAAACTCTTTATCCATTACCCTTTCAGTAAATGTTCTATCTATATATGTAAATTCTATTTTATGAGCCATATAACGCTTCATAATTTCCCTATCCGTAAGACTCATAGACTCCAAATCAGAATTTAAAAATTGCTCTTTTTTCTCTTTATATGTCCGATAATATTGTCTAGAAGCTTCATTTTCTTTGATAGAAATCCTTTCTTCTATAATTTTCACTCGTTCTTCTGGACTTCTTTTCGCTTCCTTTTCAGAAATCACAGCAATATCTTCCATGCTATGAATCATTGCTTCTAACTGTTGTCCAAACTTAGGCTCAGCTCTACCAAGTTCCATTACGGTTTCCCCATTCTGTAACAGGGAATAACCAATATTATCAAGTTTAAGTACATATTCTGGATTTTTTGCTGATATGATATATACAGGCTCTGACAAATTCTCCAGATTCATCCCTTCGAGTCCACGACCTTCATAATAAACCATTGCTTTCCAACGCTCCATGAAATTCATTCCATGATAAATAGTTTTATCAAGCACCTGTTCCACTGTTATCTTATCCTTTTCTTTAAATGCAAGGTCATTTCCGACAACAATTACATCTATATTTTCTTTGTTCAGTTCCTCCATCAGTTTCAACATATCTTCTGTTGGAATATCTGTTAAAGTATGTACTTTTTCAAAACTAGTAGAACCATTTCTCGTCACCATAGAAGAAAAACAAAGATAAACTTTTGCTGCAATATCCTTCTCCATCTTGTTAAGAGCTGTACTAAGTTCTGATAAATCTGCCACTATAACATTATTCGCAGAATCAAATCCACTAATAAAACTCATAACTTCTTTTGGTACTATAATGCATTCCCCAAGTTTTTTCATTGCCTGAGTTAATTCTCTATTACCAAAAGGATTCGTTTTCACAGACTTGTCCTTTATGAACTTTTCTATCTGACCATTACGCCCCTTTTTTTCTTGGATGGAAAGATTATGTTCTATCATAATACCATGCTCTATCGTAAGAAACTGCATTGGATTTTTAGCATTAACAATATAAATCATTTCATTTGGTTTTTCCTTAGAAGCTTTTAAGATACTATTTTTTATAGCAATAGATTCTTCTATTGCCTTTTGATAAACAACTCCATCATCGCCAGAAAACTCATATTCTATTCCTTTTAAAGCTTTTGCTACAGCATCCTTATCACGTTTTGAATACAGAATATCATATTTTCCTTTTTCTTTCTCATTACCTACCACAGCATAAGTAAATCCAATGGCAGCAGCTTCCTTACGAAATACTTCTAACTCAGCTTCTGTATAACTAAGACTTTGTCCAATCGTTTGTCCAACATGATTATGGAGAAAATCTTGAGGTGCTTGTTCTGTAAAACCAATCTTTAATTGTTCAGAAAACAATTCAACCGTCTGTTCTACAAGCTTATTATCTATATCTCTTGTTACTAGTGTACTTTTTCCATTCCAGTCATTTAACTTTACATAAGGAATCCGTTTATTTTGCAAAATTTTCTCAAATAATGCAACATCCTCTAAATCAATCCGTTGATATGAAACTTTACCACCATTATTGATATGTTTTAAAATGGCTCTAGCACCATTCCTATGCTCATCACGATATCCATTACGCTTTCCATTTTTTATAGCTTGAGCAAGAATAATTGCCAACTGCTTTAAAAAAGTGGATGTCGAATTCATCTCCTTCATTCCTATCCCTTCTGATACAGTTGCCATATGAATTACCTCTCTTTCGTATAAATTTTAACTTCCCTGCTTCTTTGTAAATTCTAGACCTACTTCTACAAACAACTGAATTATTTCTTCTAAAACCTTAGAATAAATAAAATATGTTACCAAAAAACCAATGATAAGTGACACAATAATATACAAGATACCTTTCAGAATTCCTTTATTCTTTCGCATATAAACCTTTTCTTTTTCTCTTGTAATTCCATCTTCATTCTGATAATATGACACTTCATTGTATGAATACGTACCAAAAAACATAGAAAGTATATCCAATGCTGGAAGTATCCCTCCAAAGCCACTCGTTAGCAAATATGCAAATCCTTGTATAATTTCTCCTGTCATAAACTTATGTAATCCAATGATTCCAGCAAACACAGTACACAATGCCAGTTTATCACTATCCATATCTGATACTCGAAACCATTCTTTCTTACCAACCAATCCAGTATTAATGTGTCCAATCATAATATCTGTATCACGTAATATATACTCTGTACCATCTTCGTCATATCTAACATCATCAAGTGGTTTATCATTATCTTCTAAAAAGCTTAATACAGTAAAAATGTGTTCTAGTATGTTTTCATCAAGAACACAAATTTTCTTTTTCTTGGTAGATTCATAAGATAGAACTACTGTCATATTCTCCTCAACCCTCTTTGGGTCTGTTCTATTTTCTGAAGTATATTCATATAACTGTTCTAAAAAGAAATCCAAACTACAATCAAGTTCTACTAGTTCTGATACATCAAAACTATAATAAATTTTTTCTTCCCCAACAAATATCGGATAAAGATAAAGATTTAAACCCAGTTCTTCACGAATGTCCCTCATAACTTTACGACATCTCATTTTTTCATTCTTACCAAATTCATCATCAACTAAGGGAATGACGAGAAACAAGCCATTCTCTCCAACATAAATTCTTTTTACAAAGGAATTTTTTGAAAAATATATATTTTGATACGAAAGCATAGACTCTAATTCAGGCAACTCCATATCCAATATATCCATTTCCATATTCTTATTCTCATTTTTTCTAAATAACATGCTTCTCATCTTCCTTTCCAATTCCTCTATTAATAAAAATCATCTCCTATAAGTAAATAAAAACAGGAATTTTTCCATTTCCACGAATTTAGAAAAATATTTTCTCACCGAACGACGGATGGTGGAATAAAAACAGAGGGGTACACCAAAAGCTCGATGGAAAAATCCAGAAATTTTTCCATCTTCGCTCACGGTGTAAACACCCCTCTACTCTCCCACCATACCGTCTGATTTCGGCTTCCCTATCAGCTGTGTATTGCTTTCCTTCCTCAATTCATCTAATTTTTCGACTAACATCTCTCTTTGAAGCATATTTGACTGTCTACTACTACGACCTGCATTTTTCCAATCCGTACTAGTAAATTTCTTACTTGACGTATTGTGACTATTCAGCCAAGCCCAACGAGATTCGCCTTTCAAAGCATCCAACATAGGAATTGTCCAAAGTCCTGCACGATGACCAATCACACACGAAAAAAGTATCGACCAATCTTTATCACGTACTTTAACTGTACTTCCACTATCTTTTACTTCAAGCTTGAACCAAAACATTTCCCAATCATCCATGGTACGTAAACACTTCGTATTTTCTTTTACTTGACGATATTTTCTAAATTCCTCAACATTTTCAAAAGGAACTGTTGTGAATGTAGCAATTTCATAAGATTCCCCATCTATGATAAGTTTTTTAGCCTCAAAACTATTTTTTACTGGTTTTCTTTTCATATCATAATCCATACTAAGCCTTGGTCTAGAAATATGTACCTTAAACTCTTCTCCTTTCACAAGATCCTTAAAACCTGTCCATTCTTTTTTTGTATACTGTATTCTTCCAATACGACTAGCCACACTCTTCCTTAGCCAAAGTCGGTCTTCATAACTATCTGGGACATAACCTGATTTAGCACCATTATGAGCACAAACACCATTGTATTTAATGCCATTTAAAATAAAAGGATTATCCTCTGTAATACCAAGTTCTAGCTGTTCTTTCGACGCTTTCCAATAAAGAGATATATTACCACGAGTAGTAAAATTTAAAAGATCATCTTGAGCATGTTTCACTTCCCATAGTTCACTACTTTCACCATCCGTAAGAAATAACCTAGACTCTTCCATAAAACGGCGTATGCCATAGAGGTCAAGACTTTTCAGTTCCTCTTCTGGTATATTTGAAATAAAACCATCTGTAGTCACGGAATACGTCACATACCCAAGTTCATGACATTGATTTTGAGCAGCAAGTAATTCAGCTCTTACGATACTAGTAATCATACAAGCTGATACGGGATTTGTAATAGCTGAACATCCAATATCCTCCATGCAATCTTTATAAGCAGACCATGTTTGTTTTTGAATTACATTCTGAGCATTTTTGCCATACCCAGCATTCACCATCATCTTAAGAGCTTCCTCTTCTAAAGAACCTTTGCCACATTCTCGTTTCGCTTGTTCTCTATCATACACTAATTGCTTGACAGCAAAACATAAGGAAAAACTATAATATCCTGTATCAACATTCTTGATACTGTTTAAAAAGTAACCTCTTTCACAATAAATTTCAGCACCAAGACGTAAAGCAAGATAAATCTCTGGACCACAAGCATACACACCATCTACCCCATCACTTGTACGAGGATAAATAGGAATCCCATCCACATCCACTGGTATGCAAGGATACCTCACCTTTTCAGGAAATCGAAATCTTATATAACCAACCATGAGGGATAACGGAGCATAACCACCTACCATAGGAACAGCAAAATCATCTAAACTCATATATCTCTCAGAAATAACTCTTTGTATTGGATTTTCCCAATTAACATCACTAATCAGACACATTGCGGTAGGATACGCATTTTTTAAGTCATAATCCACTGTAACTACAGGAAAGTAACCAATCTCCGAGGAGGAATTATACCCACCACGAAAAGCCAAAGAAGCTGCGATTTGAATGATACGAGCCTTATCAGAGATAGGTTCTAAACTAGAATTTTCTACAAACTGGGCTTTATTCGGATGAACTATATTCGCATGTTTCACTTTCTGTAACCCACGATATTTATGGTCAAATTCTTCTGTTGTCGTACAATTTAAATATTTCATCATCATAGAACGTATGACATTGGCTGATGCTGATGTTAATGTAACAGGAATCTTTTTATTGTAACCATACAAACTAGCACAATAGAAAAGTGTCACAATAGAATCATTAGAAGCATATTCGAAATATTTACAAGGGTCTCTTTGCAAAAGTCTATCCATATGATTCTTCACATCTTCTGCAAGTTCGACCTTTTCCCATCCAATCACTTTACCTAAATCTTCTAGCTTCTTTTTGTCGCTAGGTGCATGACACATCGTATCAGCGATTTGTAATCGAACAGGATATTTCACTATAGTTCGATTTTTAGCATAAACAGGATTTACACTATCTGGTTGTATATAAATAGGTTTCAAACTAACAAGACCACCCTGAACTTCTGCACAATATTTTAAAACATCTCTATGATACACTCCTTGTTGATGAAAAGCAGACACATCCACCTTACCTACATGACATAATAAAATAATTGGTATGGAAGATACCTCGCACCAATTCAGTCTACTATGAACTTTCTTCCCATCCGAAAAAGATGTTATACTATTTTGCAGAGCTTCTTTTGTTGTATGAAATACAGTTTCTCTATACTTACCAGTCACAGAATCCTTTGCTGTAAGAGAACTATAACGACGGATAGAACGTATATCAACATTTGGTAATTTTAAGCTATCCAATATACGACCAAGAGCAAGTTCCAAGGAAAGCATATACTTTTCCTGTTTACGAATAAACACAAACTCATGAAGTTCCTCCTTACATATACAAGCAAATTGCCAAGATAATAATTGCCTCTTAGAACCTTCAACCATCTCCTCTATATCAACAGAAGTTTCTTCATAATACCATTCAGAATCATAAGCAATCACTAAAGCATCTTCATTACTACGAGCAGACTGAATGGAAACATAATTTCCTATAGAGGAAAGTATTGGTAACTTTTCCGATGGTATAAGCACATTGTTCAGTGGATGTTCCACGGACTTAGTTTTGGTGTCATTTACCACTATGGGAATACCCATAGTAGAATTTGACACCAAACAGAATACACCATTAGAACTCCTGAGTTTATGCGTGTTTGCTGAATTTACTTCATTAACATTATTTGACGTATTTTTTAAAAAAACGTCATAATTTTTTTGACGTTTTTCATAGATTTCTGACAAATTTCTAATCCTAATATATAAGTCAAATCGATAGTCATAATCTATGGTTTGACTCTGACCAACCGATACCTTTCTCCATCCATCGTTTGACAGAATTTTCTGCATATTTTTTAAGGTTTCTCCCCTTGATTCCAATGTGGTATTCTGTTCTTCACTCATTATTCTCTTACCTTTCTATAGATTTTCTCTATCGTCGATAAAAAAATGATTTTATTGAATCCCACTAAAGTATCATTGTTCGCCTAAAAAAGAAAAAAAGCAACTACACACCATATCATGGTACATAGTTGCTATGTAAATTTTATCATTCTATGTTTTCTAACATTTGTCCAATTTCCAAAACAGTATTTAACACATCTGTATAGCTAATACTTTCACTATAAGTATTTTCTGTTTGATATTTTTCCCATATCCGTTTTAAAAACTGACTTTCTTGCATATCTTTTATAATCTCTTTGTACTCTTCTAATTCTTCCAAAGAACCTCTTTTTTTGGATGTTGCTAACACAGCCTCTTTCAAGACATTCCAACGAACTTCTTCTCTCTTTATTTTTAACAATACAAATAAATCATAAAAATCTCTTGCTCTTGTATTACCTATATTTCTTCTAATAACTGTTTCATATTTTTCTGCAATTATTGTTTCTAATGTATAAGCTTTTACCAACACACTCTTTTCTTCAAACATAAATTTATAACCATAATCTATCTGCCTAGGCGTAATCTTATCTCCTGTCGTAATGTCTATTTTCATTGGAATTTTCATTTTTCCATAGATAGCACAAATAGATGCACAGAAATTATGATATTCATCCTCCTCTCTGATTGGCTGCATTCCCTGAAATTCAAAACAAATTCCATCTCCAACATCAATCCTAAGAATTTCTTTCACGATTCTTTCCATTTCTTGTTCTGTCATAGGCAACCCCTGAATAGTGGTATCCATATCCATCGTTGTTCTTTCCGCAATTCCAATCATAGAGGCAATCAAAAGCCCACCCTTTAATATAAAATTTTCTTTATATTTTGATATAGATAAACGTTCCACCAATCTTTCAAATATAAATATCTGCAAAACTTCTTGAGGTTTTAAGTTCATCTTCTTGGCTATATTTTTTACAGCTCCTTTTATTTGTTCTGCTGTTTTCATTGTAGTACCTCCATATATGTTTCCAATTCTTCTGTGATACGAAATATTTTTCCATATTTCATTAATCTTCTTATATTCTTTTCTCTACTCTTAAAATATACATTTAATGCATTACTATAGAGTTGCATATCTACTTTTTTTCTATCTCTTACCAAATCACAAATCGTTCGCTCTCTATCATAAACACGAATGTTCGCACCTTGTGGTGATATTATTTCTGTTATACCAATACTGTATAACTCCTGAGAAATATAATGATATCTTACTTTTGTATCTATCTTTAATCTAGATGTATTATATCCCCTTGGAACTGTACAGCTCAAAATATTGGGTACTCTATCAGATAAATTCCAAAAATAAGCTGCAGTACCATAAGAAAATACCCCTTTCGGACACCTTTGCTGAAATTCATAATACTCATCCACATCTTCTCGACTAAGAGAATACATCCCATGCCCTACTTTTTCAATCACCCCAGACTCTAACAATTCTCGTATTTTTTCTTTCCTTATTCCTTCTTCTACAATCATTTTCGTTTTAAAAATATTATGATTTTCGTTTGCTATTTCTACTATTCTTTCATAATCAGTCATAGTATCACCACCCATTTGTACTTATTGACTTCAATTTTAACATATTGTAGTCAATAAGTACATACATAATTTATTAATATAACCAAATATTTTTAAATTAAAACAAAAGAAACTTTTCTTTTCTACAAGAACGCTCTAAACACAGTATATTTATAACATGGAACAAAGTGCGTTCTACGTTATAAATCAGAAATATACATAAATGATTATCGTGATAAGTTTTACTCAAAAGCTACGGCTATGGACGGAGAAAAAGCTCGGAGCACACCCAAAGCTCGATATGCAAAACCTGGAAGTTTTGCAATCTTCGCTTACGGTGTAAACGCTCCTTATTCCCCCGTCCTCGCCTGACAATGGCAATCTTTACGTTCCTCTCTTAGCGTAATTCATCTTCTTTATTTTATATATTATTTTTTCAACTCCTAACGGTACAGGCGAAGAAAAAGCTCAGAGCAGACCAACGGCTCCGCAGAGCTCCGCCGACGGTCTAAACGCTCCTCGTTCCCTCGCCTGTACCTGACTACGGCTTACCTATTAATAGATGTCTGCCCAAGAAGAAACTTTAAAAATCCCTCTGCGTTTGCAAACTCTGCATTTGGTACAAAATTACTTTCATCAGTATAAGGAAACACTTCTAAAATTTCTTTCTTAAGTCCAAGTGATGTACCACCACAGAAAATCAAATTATTGATAGTATCAAAATCCCAGCCTTTTGCAACACATTCATTTTTAAGTTTACACACATGTTCTAGTTTATAATCATGAATTATTTGAGCAGATTTTTCTAGATCTTTCTTTATATAACCATCCAATAAAATTTGATCCATCATATAATTAGGAATCTGTACAGAAAGTTCTACATTAAGTCGTTTCTGTAATTCTTCTTGCATCACATTAGAACCAGCATTACAAGTAAATACAGCAGAAAGCACAGGAGAAAGATTCCTAAAAATCGAACAATTGGCATTAAGACCACCAATGTCAACTACTGCTACCGTTTTCCCCATAAATCTTTTTACATCTGAGAACAGTATACCAGAACTTTCAGGAAGAACAATAACTTTACCAAAAGTAAAACTCTTTGTTACACCATTTACAGTAATTGTAATTATTGTATCTACAGGAGCAATATAATTTTTAAACTCTTTGCATATCTTATGATTAAGATACATACTCATAGGAGCACCAATCGTAAGATTTACAACATCCCCATTATCAATAAGATTTCCACTAGCAATTGCACTATAAAGTGCCACTCGATGGATATTAAGAGCTTTACTTGTTTCATAAGAAACAGTTTCTGCTGCTTCACCTACTAAATATTCTTTTCCTTCAAAATTTACTTTTAGACTTGTGTTTCCAAGGAAAATATTATTATTTGCATTTGTTTCATCCACCTTAGTTCTAATACAAACTCTCTGTATACCTTCTGCACCAGTTCTCTTCACACAGATTTTAGTATTATATTTTCCCACATCTGCGGATATATTTCGTACTATCATTAATCTCTGCCTCCCTTTCCTTAACTTTGAATGGTTTGAAACATTGCTCCAATCTGCATCATCATCTGTGCTTCTTCTAGACTAATATCAAAAGAATCTTTTTTTACTGTTTCTTGTACAGTTGAAGTAATGATAGGAGTTACTTTTTCTTCTGCTGCCATCTCCAACCTATCCAAATCTTGTACATCAGGAACTTCATAACTAGGTATTTGCATTATTTGTTCTGTTCCTGTCACTCGTCCTATAGATTCCAATGATACTGATGTTTTCTTCTCTTTCTTCGTTGTCCAATTACTGAAAGATTTATGATATTCAAAATCTTCTCTTGGCAATAATCCAGAACCACGAAGCAAACTGTTTATGACAGATTTCTTTGACCTTCCTAAACTTATCAGATACTCATAACATTTTCTATCTAATTCCTTACTAAGATCATAAGAAAGATATACTGTCTTCCTCATATACTCCATCCTTTCTTATTCCATTTTAGACCAATGATATTGGTCCTTATTGTTAAATAAAAAAATGAAAAAATAGAATCCCACAAAGAAAATAAAAAAATATGTATATACTTGTTGCATTTACCTCATGCAAGTACATAATATCTATGCAAATATAATCAACTATTCTATCAATTCAAAAAATGTATATACAAATTGTATTTACATCATGTATCAGCAACCATATTCTTATTTCATATTTCCTCTATTGCATATATATATCGTATAAGCAAAATGTATATCCATATTGCTTATACTATCTTTTCTTTCTAAATGTATTTCTATTTCCAATCATTCAAATAGATAAAAACCGATATTCTTCATCTACCTAACAATCTATCAGATAGAAATGAACCTCCACCATTCACTACTTAATATCCTACACATTTGAAGTAGAAAGCTTATTTTGTTCTGTTAAATTTTCTTTTTATATGTGAAAATTCGTCCAATCACGCCTTTATTAACAATGAGAGTTTACTAGTTTTCAAATAAAGATTATATCTATTTTATTTTTTGAACCACAGTGTCGCAAGGCGTACACGGTTCCTTGAGCCAGCCCAAGACCTCGTTGGACAAGCCCAAACCCTTCCCTACTTTGCTTGGAAACAGTACTCGCTTCGCTCGCAAATTTTATGTTTATCAACTATAAAAAAAGGCAGGTAATTTACCATGAAGGAAATCCGAATTTGGTTAGATGATGATGTTTATAGTGAAGTAAAAGAAATCGTCACTAAGAAAAATATGTCTATGTCAGAATACTACCGTGACTTACAAAGCAAACAGTCAGGCATAGAACTCGTAATTGATTTCGCTGATATTGATAAATTCGTACAGGAAATTGAAGAAATCAAAAAGAAAATTGACACGGTACTCCCTACCATATACAGAACTGGAAAAATCTATGAACAAGAAGCCATCCTGTTAAAACAACTTTTGAATCAGATTGACACTAAATGTGATGATATATGGAACTATATTACATCTATCAGAAGTAATCTGTATAATGATGTGAGAAAGAAACTTTATAAAGTAGTGAACCAAAATGGATACAAACGTAGACGTACTAAAAAAATAATTAACGAATTAGAAATAGCTACCGAAAAGGAGAAATTTATTTGAGCATTGTAAAACTTACGAATTATCATGGTGACCAAGCCATAAAAAATACAAAAAAATATATTGAAGATGAAAATAAAACATCTCTCTATTTTGAAAATACTATGATTAAAAATGCTATTGGTTATGCTGAAAACGAATTAAAGACTGGAATGATTGCCGAAGATGGTCATAAAATTCTTCTAATTTCAGGTCATAATTGTAAAACTAGCCTAGCTGTAGAAACCTTTCAAAGATGTGCGGACCAATATTATCGTAACGGACACTCGGAACACGCTGGTAAAAAATATCGTGTAAAAACATTACTAAGAGCAAAACTTGATGCTAATGGAACTCCCATTCTAGATAAAAATGGAACTATGATTCACGATAAGCGAAGTCCTGTATATCATGACTCTAATGGACATACGATTCCTTACGAGGAAGAAAGAATCAATCAAGCTCGTTCCTGTTATATGTGGGTCATTGCATTTCCACCACCAGAAATTATGGGAGGACGTGAAATTGACCCTAGACTCATTTTACAGATTGCAGAGGAATTTATGTGTGAAGTCGAAAAAGAAATGGGTATGGAATTTCCTGCTGTTATTTCCGTACATCTTGATAAACACCATAAACATGCACATATTGTACAAAGTGCCTACGCTCTTTCTGGACATTCCAAATATCTAGACACCATGCAAACACTTCTGAAAGCTCGTGAAATCGGTGACCGATTAAGCCTAAAATATGACCTGCCAATTATTATGGAACCTGGAAATTATCGTTCTATGACTCATGCTGAATGGGAGCTTGTACAAAATGGTTCCTCATGGAAAGAAACCATTCGCCAAGAAATTTCCTATCATATGGAGCGTTCTAAAAATTATACAGAATTTCTTACCAAGATGAAGCAATCGGGATTTGATTACCGTGAAACAGAACATCATATTACCTACTATACACCAGGGAAAAACCATCGTTGTAGAGATACCAATCTTGGAGTAGAATACACAAAAGATGCAATTATGGCTTACTATAATAAAAATACATTAGAAAAATATAAAACAGTACAAAGAGAAACGGTAGATATTATTGACCCTACACTTCCAGAAAACCAGAAATCTCCAATGAAAATTTATATTAGCAGATACACGCAAAATGGTCGTAGACGTTCCGATTTGGAAATGTTACTTATTCGTGCAATTAAAATTCTGAAACTATTCAAAGATAAATTTTCCGATATAGATAATACAGATAATCCAATTCGTAAATCATTCCGTTGGAAAATCCAACAGCTTTCAGAGGCTATTGCTATATTAGAAACTATGCATATACATACTAGGAAAGAACTCGATGAAAAGCTTTCTGTCATTGGTGCTACATATTCCCATACAAAAAAAGACTTCCAAGAACTCGCACAGGGAAAAGAAGGACTCCTTCACTTAAAAGAATTATGTGAAAATATCAAAGATTTGCAAACAATTATAAATAACCTTGGTATTACTGATTTTTATCTTACTGCCCCAACCAAAAAAGAAATTGCTGAACATCAAGCAAAACTATTTCCTATGACTCCTACACAACGCAGAGAATTATTCCTTGCATTACAAGACCGACCATTATATAAAACTACTGTAAAATATGATACTCTGACCTATTCACAAGCCCATGATTGTATTAATTTTCTAAAAGGAAAAACAGACAAAATGCCTCCACAACTGATTACAATCATCGATAAAAAGGAAAATCTTGACCTAAAATATCTTTCTATTGCAGAAAAAACATTGGAAGGTATCAAAAAAGCAACGGAAGATAGAACGATACCAACGAAATTAGAACAATTGATAGAAAGTTTTCATCTTCCTGTTGATGTAAAACATATGACTTTTTCTGATGCAATTCATATTGCTGCCTACTACAAATCGTGGAAACCAAATTATATGCCATGCCAAATTCCAGAACTACTCCTTACAGAAGCTCAAATGAAACAATTATATGAATTATTGAACTTTACCAAACGTACTATAAACATTCCACTAGAACAATTAAGTAAAAAAGATGCAGATACTCTTTTTAGAGATTTAACACTCTCTATGATAGTTCCTGATTGCGTCAAAGCAAGTATGGAAAAGGAATGGAATCAAAGTCTTTCTAATCTCTCCTATGAAGAACGTGAATATGCGGAGGAATACCGTAATTTAATTTGTACCATAGAAGGACTTGGCTATGATTTAAATCAAATAAATAATGTTCTTACACAGGTAACTACTCAACTCGAATATATCCAAACCGAAGAAAAAAAACTAAAAGAACTTAGTAAAGAATATTCTACAGTAAAGCAACTAAAAATGTATACTACTCTTTCTGAAACCAAACAGTTTACGCATGGTCCAAAATGGAAAGAAAAACTTGACCCTGATATTACTCCAAAATATGTTGAAAAAGACCAAGAACCAGAAGAAATAATGATAGAAAAAGAACGTAAAACTAATCGAAAAACCTTTGAACATAAGGTTAATATGGAATTTTAATCCAAAGAAAGAGTGGAAGGATGGGAGTCCAACCACTCTTCTTTTTCTGTGAGTCTATGAAAAAATTTCTGTATTAAAAATCTAATCCATTCTTTTTAATACGAGCCACCATTTCAGGATCATTTTCTTCCAATGCCTTCAGAAGCATTCTTTGAGCTCTGATGAAAAGCTTTTTGATTTCAGCTTCACCACCCTCAATATGATATTTTTCTGCAATATCTTTATATGTAACACTACCTTTTTGCTGACTATAGTAATCTGTAAACATCACCACACATAATTCATCTTCTGCCTTCTTCTTAATAACACGAAGCATACTTTCCATTTCTAACTTGTCCAAAACAGAATTTTCTAATGAAGTTCCACTCGCAACTAATCCTGTCAACATAGAACGTTTCTGAGCACGATTATCACTGTCATCATCATTTTCACTGGTAAGTTCTTCATAACTAACACTATATTCATTCTTAAGCATCTGATAAATTCCCTCTACCGAAGCATTATGTTTTGCATACTCTGGCATAAGCTTCTCTATCATTGCAATAGTTAAATCCTTAATTTCAATATGATTCTTTTCCATACCACGTTTTACTGCATTACGAGCTGTGATTACATTAGCATTACAACTATATATTGTTCCTATTGCACGACTCTCCATCTTAACTGCCTCACTAACAAAACGATCTAAGAACTTTGGTGTAGTACTCTTAAACAAATGTCCATGATAAGAAATTTTAGTTGCATTAATACATTCCATATAGGCACTATGTACAAGACTGCGACATTCCTCTGTTGTTTTACCAGTACTTTTAATCAATTTAGAAACATAACCCTCTAAAATATTTCTGTGAGCAATAAGAAGTTGTTCCACTGCCATAGAATCCCCTACTTTTGCTCTAAGTGTAAGAACTACATCAGCTTCTAACGAAATCGGATTACCCTTACTACCATAATTAAGAATACGATCATCCGTAAGAATCCATTCAGAAAGCGGTTTTGCTTCTGCATTCAGCCCTGCTTCCTGAACCATTTTTAAAGCTTCTAATAAATCCTTGGAGTTAAAACCATTTGTCATGTCTGCGTTAATCTGTGCAATTTCATTCACGTCAACCTTTGCTACTGCATTGGAATTCTTAGAACTACTACTCATAAAAATTACCATCCTTTCTTGATAAAAAAATTGTTGTGGAACCGTTATGAGAAAAAAGTTTTTAAGGCTCCACACTGGAAATTTGTGTTTCCGTTTCTGGGCGTTTTAAGGTGGATTTTTTTATAAGTAATTTGAAGAAAATGGAATGTTTCGAAAAAGTTATAGAATAAATAAGAGAGGAATCTGATTGACCATATTAGACTTGATATAGAAAGCTTTTTGTTTGACCTTCTTCATTTCTCTTCCGTTCTTCTTCACTCAGAAAAAAATCCGTGAATTATTTCCTTAAAAATGCTTTTTTTTTGGTCATTCAACTTTTTAAAGCTGGTATGACCTACTTGAAGAACGGGAAAAATTTGAAAAAATAAATAAAAATAGGAAATTTTTAGTTAAAAATATCCATTTTTATTTATTTTGTATATGATGGAAGAATTTTAAATTGAATTTTTTGTAAAAAACAGACAATACCCTATCGACATAATCAGATCGTGTAAATTGAAAAAAGAACAAAAAAAAGACCAGATTATTCATCCAGCCTTAAATAAATATTCGTATTATTATGGTTCGGAAATCTTGTATAACATCTGTTCGCTTTTTACCAATGAATCTGTAAATTTATTATTATCACCTTTAAAAATATAACCTTCCTCCGTAATTTCTATTACTCTATGCACAATAACAGGAGTTATCCTATATTCTCCTGCCTTATATGCTACAATATCACCTACTTGTATTTCATCAATATTACGAATCGGTTCGCCAATAATAAGACTTCCTACAGGTAAGACAGGTTCCATAGAATCTGTGACCACCCACATTGGCATAAATTTACCAAAAATAGAAGGTTTTCCAGTAACAACTCCAGTAATCGTAAAAGAAAAAGCTAATATTACTACAAGAAAAAATACCATATTTCCCATCCATTTCATAAATGCTTTTTTTAATTTCCATATTGTCATAGCTATTATAGAACCCTCTTTCTTTGAATCGCTTTCCATAAAACAATCAAATCTTTTGATCTCTCTCTACACTACTTACAATAAACTTCTTCATTGCCTGTGCTTGAATTACTTTTAATTCTTTTGGAATTCCATGAGCATATCTTTTATCTATGAAACAATGAATCACATTCCTAGTTTTTCGACTGATGTATTCAGGTGGCTTATAACCATATGCCTCATATACTGCTTTCACAACAGCTACCTCTTGAATATTATGTAACATTCTCTGAAAATACTGGAATATATTTTCTTTTGTAATATATTGTAAATGGTACATACAATATCTTGTATGAAGAAAGTCCCTTTTTATGTTAATATTATTGATGATTTCTTTTATCTTATCCTTTTCAAAATATATCATATTAAGGAACTCTTTTACTGCTTTTTCATCTGGACAAACAACAAAATATATTCCATCTTCCCCTCCTATGTTTCCATCTCTAAGCTTATTTTCACTATAATTTATAAAAAACGCTTTTACACCATATTCTCTAGCAATATCACTAAGATTCTCTACCATAGGAATCATTGGTTTCTCTTTGATATTAATTTCATTCCGACTCATAAAAACGCTCCTTATTTATGAAGTTCATATTCACTCTCTTGAGGAATGGCAGCTTTCAATTTTTTATTTCCGAAGTATACTACAATACCTACAATAGCTCCTAAAACAAGTAATACCATGATTGCTATGATACCCGAACTATCCACTTTTCTTTCTGCATAAATAGTATACATATCATCACGTAGAAATGCTGTCTCACTTTTCTGCGCTTCTACATGAAATTTTATTGTCACACTAAGACTTTCCTCTGTATCAGAACTAATGACTAGCTTTTCTTTTGCATAGTCCTCTTCTGACCATGTGTTCCCACCATCCTTAGAAACCTGCCATACTGCACTGCCAAAATTACCATCTTTCAAGATTTTAATTTGAATCTTTCTCCCCATTCTTTCTAGAACATCAAATGCTCTCATATTCGGAACATTACTTTCCACCATAGCTACTGCATCAGAGTCCCCTTCTTGTTTTATAACAATACTTGTGTTAGGATCCGGAATGTAACAGCTATAGATATCCTCCATTACAAAACCTGTGATATCATCTGCAGAAACATAAAACGTAATTGTTAAACCACTATTACCAAATGTATAATATCCAGAAAGAGGTATCTTTATAGTTTCTGACCACGTTATACCTTCATCCAGCGAATAGGAAAAAGAACTTTGTCCTAACACACCAGCTTCTACAATTTTTATAGACAGATGATATTCTTCTTCCTGTATACCAATAATACCAACTTCAGCTAATCCAGAACCTATATGAGCTATTTCAAAATTGCTTTCTGCTCCTAATTTCTTTTCCTCCCCTTTTAGTTCCTTAATTTTTTTTGGTTCAGCATATTTTTCTTCTATCCTTACTTTTTCATTTTCAAAATCATTTAATATAATTTCAAATTCTGCACTCTGCTTCGCTTCAACGAAAAATTGATTTTCTGGAAAATCAAAACTATAATGGTTCGCATTGTCACCATAGGCAGCTACCATCTGAAATGCGTAATTTCCAGCAGGAACATAACATCGATCGGAATAACCATTTATAGAATATAATGGTAAATTGTAAGTTACATTAATATCCAAATTCTTTACTTGAGCATATACACTTTGTCCAAAATTCTCTGGCACTATCGCTGTTACTACAATCATGGAAGAAGTTTCATCTGAAAATGTGGTAGTAACACTTTCTATTACATCTAAAGTATTATTTTCCTTTGGAATAGGTTCTCTTGAGTCATTTAATAATTCTTGGTCCATTTTGGTTGTTTCATTATCAGCATACACGATTACTGATGTAGTGCTAACAACAGTCATTACAATCATTAATGCATAAATTATATTCTTTCTCATGGCAATTATCTCTCTTTCTCATTCTTCTTTCACAGCAAAGATTTTTTATACGATTCACATTTTTGCTACTTGAATTCTTTCTTCCTCTGATAAATTACATCTAATATCCTTAGTGATTTCTTGTATACTTATCATACTCTACCTTCTTTCTATCATTTATAGTTTATAAAGAAATGAATCTCTGAAAAGTCACAAATTATTTTAGAAGCATACTAAGAAATAAAAAAGCATATACAAAAAACATAAAAGAATATATGTAGTCGTATACGCCATATAAAAAATAAAATTATATAGGGATAATCCTATCTGATTTGATATCATGAATTTAAGATAATAATTTTTGATGTGCAATAAATTTGATACTCAGTAAAAATCAAAACATTCTGTAATCTCTTTATTTATCCTACTTTTTCTAAAGTTGCACAACTTCGCCAAGGATTTGAGTGTGCATCTTAGGGACTTGCACAGTGCAATTTTTGTGCAACTTTTTCCCAAGTTCTACGTTTTTCAACGAGGTTCTACGAGGTTCATAGTCCGAAAAAAAAGAGGCTTTAAAACCTAATACAATCCGTATAAATACTATAATTGTAGGGTTTTCAAGCCTCTCTATAAGTCATATTTAATTTAGTGCAAAATTTACATTACATTCCCATCTGCTTTGCGAATTTTTGACAAATTCTTTTTTTAAATCATCTAAACATTTTCTTCTATTCTTCTGTATTTCATCTGTCTTTACGATAGAAAAATACAAGTAATTTTTTATCACATTTTACTCAACTTTTTGAGTAAAAATTCCTTATAATATCCCTAATAAACTTCCATATTCAAATCGTTCATCCCTCTGGATACGCTTATTGTTCAGAAAATTTCCTACAGCCAAGGCTTCTCTTTGTTTAATATCATCTAATACATGAGTATAAGAAACGGTTGTATTATAATTTGCATGACCCATAATCTCTTGTACTGTTCTTGGTGTCATTCCCTTTTCAAAACATCTAGTTGCAAAGGTATGTCTTAAAGCATGTGGATGCAATCGTTCAAAATCCCTCGGAATCTTTCCTGAATATTTTGCTTCCCCTTTCAGAATATCTTGTATCTGCTTCGTAATGTTTCTCATATCATTTTCAATACTATACCTTCCAATAGGTGAACCCATAGAAGTTAAAAATACTAAGTTTCCTAATTCTTTTGGCTGTCTCCATCTTTTTGCAAGTTCTTTTTTTCTACTATATATTTTTTGTTTCTGACTTAATAAAATTTCCTTTGTTTCTCCGAAAAATGGAATGGTTCTGACCGAATTATCCGTCTTAGGTGATGTCAATTTCATAATTTTCTTTCCGTCCTCATACTGATAGGACAGAGCTCTTTTTACATGGATAAACCTACCATCAAAATCTATATCATTCCATTGTAAGCCACCCACTTCGCCTATTCTCATACCTGTTAAAAGCATAAATTGATATAATTCCTCATACCAACTATGACTTGCTCTCAAGTAATTTAAGAAAATCTCTTGTTCTTCAAATGTTAAAACCCTTCTTTCAACTTTTTCACACTTTGGTACAATAGTACCAACTACAGGATTTGTTTGCATTAACCCATTCGCTTTAGCAGCTTCAATACAACTTTGAAGAATTCCTGTTGCTTCTCTTACAGACTTAGAAGACCTTCCACATTCTATCATATCAGCAATGGCAGTTTGTACGTGCAGTTGTTTAATCTCTGTTAAAGGCTTTGACCCAATTCTTACACCATAATAATTTACAAACTTTCTCTTATATGACGGAGAGCCTCCATCTTTTAAAATTGGTGCCTTATATTTAGAATACCATTCTTCAAACCACTGATTCAAAGTCAATCTGTCATTACTTATTTCTACTGTCTGAGTACTTCTTCGTAATTCATCTACTTCCACTATAAGTTGCTTTTTTAACTCTGTAATATCCCATCCATATAAAACAATTGATTTTCCATCTACTTGTGCTCTTGCAATATATCTGCCGTCTGGTCTTTGAGATAGACCTTTTCCTATTTCTTTTCCTTTTAAGTCCTTTCCCATAATTCGCTCTCCTTTCTAAATAGTTAATTCCATTATTCAGAAATTCATTCAAATTACAGAAGACCCTAAACTAATTAAGATGTCATTGTTCTTCAGATTCTATAACCCTATCAGAATATTTTCCTTTAGCAAATTTAATATCTCCATAAAAATCACTCATACCTGAGTTTTTTTCAAATGTTTCTAAACTCATAATTACCATATCTCCATACCCATTTCTAGTAATAAAGATTGGTTCTTCTGAACTATGACAAGCTTTAGATATTGCTGTTGTATCTCTTAAATCTTTAATTGGAATAATCTTTGGCATCTTCTTCATCTCCTTCGAAATCTATTCTAGCAGAATTATGCTATCATTTCAAGGATAAATTTAAAATAATGGAATTAACTTTATATTTCCTAAAAAGAACTACATAACTAATTGAAATTTTGCATTCTTTTTTAATTCAGCATCCAACAGTTCTTTATGTATAAATACTCGCCTGCCAATGCGAACAACGAATCTACAGTCAGGACTTTTTATTAACTCTCTTGCTTTTGTTTTCCCTATCCCGGTGTAGCTGCAAAATTCGTTAAATGATAATAATGTTTTTTCCATAAACACACACTCCTTTGCAACGAAACTAAAACAATTTTTTCTAAAAATGTAGGTAATGTCGTATTTTCCCGTCCCCCGACACATTGGAACCACTTTACCTGTTTGGAAAATGCTTTTCCTACGTTAAAGCATACAGCTTGATACCATTCCAGATTATACTATACAAGAATCGTATCCCCTTCTTCAGTAAGGGATTACTACAATAAGTATCCAAAGTCTTACCTCATCGCACAGATAATCAATATCCTTCCATCCATTCCATAAAATGATTTTGAGTCAGTATTTCTCGCAAGCGTACTGCTCTCATGCTCTTAAGACTAATTTGTTATAAAGTGGCTGAACTTATTTCGTTTCCAATCAATAATTGAAAACATTTATTGTCAATGTACAAATTTTTTCGTACTCACATACGAAATTTTGGATAAATCATAATTGGACTTGTCAGCCCAAAAAGCACATAAAACACCTTACCTTGCTATTCATAAATTTATAAAAATTATGTGCTTTATAAGAATGACAAATACTGCTTGTAGGATAACAATCGAAAACACATCTGTTATCGTATTATGTAGTTAAACAGATAGTACTTGTAACACCATCTGATACAAATAAGTTTTCCAATTCACTACTACACATAATCCATACACTTGAAAAAAAACTTATTTGATACTTTTAAACTTTGGAATACCCTTACATAAACTTAATTTCACTTCTTGCTTCATATCTTCCAAAGGCATATAGAAAATAGGAACACCTTTTTTTCTTGCTATATTCTTAAACTTGAAATGAATCAACTGATTATAAAATTCTATTACTTCCATCATTGCTTGTTCATTTCCATCAACAGCACTAAAAATAACTTCTGGTGCTAATAATTTTTGTTTCGGATTTTTCTCACTCATTCAATCAATCTCCTCTCGCAAAGAACAAAGTGCTTCATACTTATAATCTGTTGCTGTTTTCTTTGTAATCTGTAACTGTTCTGCGATATCTCCTATGGAATATTCCAATGCAACTGCAAGTAAAAGAGCCATTCTCTTTCGATTTGGTATTTTCATAATTGCCTCTGCAAGTTCATAACTATCCAAATAAATATGTTCTGTTCCAACTTTAATTTCAATTTTTTCAGAAAGGTATTCATCTACTACTGCTTGTTTTTCTTCCATTTCTTCATCCATCGTAATAACTGCATAATTTTTACAATAACGTAAATAATTTCTGATTTGATTTCTTATACTATTGTCAATAATCTTTCTACAATAACTATCAAATCGGTACTGTATGTCCTTTAACTCTTCTGGTGTAAAATCTTCTATTCTCATCTTTTTCCTTTCCACAGAAATGAGTTCGATTAAACCCTACATAAAGACAATAACACCAGAGAGATACGAAATATCGGTGCGTATTTTGAAATTTTTTCAAAAAATTTTAATTTTTTTGGATTTTATAGAAAAAACTAGATTAGAATTTATTGAAACACTTTATAAAATCCAAATTTTCTCATAAATGTTGAAATTCCTCCCGTTTCACACTATATTTATTTTTATAAAACCACACTATAAGCTATATAACATACTAGCTGAGAAAGGAGCACTAGATATGTGTACTATATTTGAATAAACTAGATTAGAAGGAGAAATAAAAGAATGATTCGGATATTACTAAAACATACTAAAAACAAGGAACATATTAGAAAGAATTAATGTCCCAACTTCACATTTCAAAAAAGGAAGCTGAGACATATTTAGATAAATATAACAAGAAACTTCTGTAAACTAGATAACTCTTACCCATAAAAAATCCTTTTATTCTCATTGACTTTTTCATTGTTCCTTGCTAAGATAGAACTCGGATAAATCAAAAATTTATAAAGAAAACATCAACTGCTATTCTTTTTAGTAGACTTTTTTGTTTGCTAAAAATATGGCAGTTTTTTATTTTGAAAAACTTCTATTCAAAATATATTGAGATACGTTACAAAGTTCTTTATTGAATGTAATGATAATAAAAAAGTTAGAATTACTTTGATTAGTAAGTACTTCTGACTATCATAGCAAGCACTGCCTATGTGGGAACACATAGGCGATAAACCATTTTTTACTTAAGATAGAAATTTTTAAATTTTTTCAAAAAAGTAAAATCTCAATACTACAATTTTTTTAAGGAGTTATTGATAATGAGTAATCGCACACGAAAAAATGAACTCAAATTCTTTTTAAATGATGATGAGCAATATATTCTAAATCGCAAGTTTGAACTATCAGGTCTTAGAAGTAAATCTGCTTTTATTCGTCAACTTATTTTATACGGATATGTATATGATGTAGACTATTCTTCTTTGCATGAATGCAATACGATTCTTTCAAGAATCAATAATAATATCAATCAAATAACAAAACGTGCTAACGCTACTGGACATCTTTATGAAGATGACATCAAAGAACTAAAGGAGCTGATGAATCAAATATGGGATACACAAAAATCCATCCTATCAA
>CALAEX010000084.1 GCA_937891165.1 uncultured Lachnospiraceae bacterium
AAATACCCGTGGCTAGACTTTCACTAGCAAGATTAGTGCCATGCTTGGCACACACAAAAGACGGAGCTACCAAATGGTAGCTCCGTCAAATTAATTTTCCAGAAAAATGTTACATTTTTCTCTATATTTTTAACTTTTTCTAGTTATTATTGTATTTTCCCTAAAAAAAAGAAAGGAAACAAACAAAATAGTTGAATTATCAAGCATTGCAATTTTCTTTTCTCCATTATATTTATCATAAATTGGTATATTAAGCATAGCTATCACCTATTATTAACTTCACTTCATTACAAATATTTTTTAAAAATACTTCATTTTCTTTATGATAGGAAAGTTCTGGGCTTTCTTGTATACTTTCTTGAATCTTAGATTGTAAAGAACTGATATCAACTACAAAAGATGGAAGAACTAAAGTATCATCTAATCCTAATTCTCTAAATTTCTCTATCATATCAAATGGTGTAATATCAAAGCTTTTCTTTATCAAAGTTATCAATTCTGTATCATTAAATTGTACCGCTATTTCATATAATGCAATTAATACTGCTTTATATGGAGTTTGAAATACCGCCATGCAATTATAAATTTTTGATTGAAAATTCATATTTTTTGGTAATTCAAAAAAATATGGCATTAAATTACCTAATAACATTTTTGATGCAAAAAATTCTGCCTTTCGTTCTTCTAATGTTGTATCAGATTCTATGACATGGTCAAAAGAAACCGTATCAAATATGATATGGTACAATTCATGCCAAGCTGTAAAATATTGATTTACCCTTGGCAATGCAGTATTAATAAACGGTATTTTTTTCTCATTTCTAACATAAATTGCACCATTAAGATAAGAATTTTCAATTGGCATTTGAATCAATCCATATGTCCTAAGTAATTGAATTGCCAATTGTGGTGGTGAACTCACTTTCATACGATTAAATATCGTGTGTACTACTGTCACGCAATGCTCTACTTCTTCTTTAATTACTCTATTCTTTTGAATTATTTGTTCTAAATTTTCTGCTGTTATCTTTTCGCTCATCACTATCACCTTAATAATAAATTGTACAAAGGTCTAAAACATCTAAAAGTAACTGATACTGTCTTTGAGCTGTTTCATTCATTACATAGTTCACTGGTTCATTTGATGAATAAACTACCTCTACTTCCTGATTACTTTTACTCTTATGATAAAATAATAAATCTTCTGCTTTCATATCCAAAACAAAAAGAATTTTTTGTAAATGCTTATCAAATGTACTTTTACTATCAATCGTACCATTTAATAATCGATCTAATGTAGGTCTAGAAATACCCGTTTTTTTAGAAAATGATACTTTCGTAAAACCTGATTGCCTAAGACATTCTTTTAATTTTTCTGCTACCAAAATTCTTTGCTCAAATAAAATATCAAATGTCATGTTCTCTGCTCCTTTCTTCTTTATCTTATTAGTATACTCTATTTTTTATAAGCCAACAACCTTTTTGTAAATTTTTTTTTTACATTTTCATAAGCTTTACTAAAGACTACCCTCTTCACTTGAACATATCAAAGACATGCTTAACTTAATTTTTTTACTGCAAAATAATACCAGCTAATGTATCATATTCTCTCATAAAAAAAGTCTAGAAATTCTCCCTAAAAGGAAGTCTTTCTAGACTTTTATTTTCCTTACATTATAATTGAATACAATCTTTCATTGTATAAAGTCCTGCTGGTTTTCCATGTAAGTATTTTCCCGCGGAAACTGCACCTTTTCCAAAAATTGCTTTAGAATATGCAGTATGCTTAATTTCAATGACTTCATCTGTTCCTGCAAAAATAACTTCATGTTCTCCTACAATTGTACCACCACGAACAGCACTAATACCAATTTCCTTTTTCTCACGTTTTACACGTTCTTTGGAACGGTCATACTTATAAGAATATTCATTATTTAATGCTTCGTTAATCGCATCTGCTAAGGCGAGAGCTGTACCAGATGGAGCATCTACTTTTTGATTATGATGTTTTTCTACTAATTCAATATCAAAGTTTGCATCTGCAAGCACCTTTGCTGCTTCCTGTACTAAACGAAGCAATAAATTCACACCAAGTGACATGTTCGCAGAACGTAAAATTGCTACTTGCTTTGAAGCCTCTGTAATCTTTGCTACTTGTTCTTCATTATAGCCAGTAGAACAAAGCACCATTGGAAGATTTCTCTTAATTCCTTCTGCTAATAATTCATCTAATACAACAGGAGAAGAAAAATCAATTAACACATCTGCTTCTACCTTACACTCTGACATATGCTCATAGACTGGATAATCTGATAACTGCTTTCCAGAAATATCAATACCTGCTACGATTTGTGCATTCTCATCCTCTTTTACTATTTGAGTGATTACCTGACCCATCTTGCCATTACAACCACACATAATAATTCTAGTCATACGAAAAATTCCTTTCTTACTTTACAAGTCCTACTTTTTTCATTTCTTCGTAAAGTACCTGTGCATGTGCTGGTTCCATCTCTGTCAATGGCATACGCATCGGACCTACTTCAAATCCCATGAAATTCAATGCCTGTTTTACTGGAATTGGATTTACTTCACTAAATAATGCACGAACCAAAGGAAGATACTTTAACTGAATTGCTAAACTTTCTTCTCTATTTCCTGCGAAATATTGTGCACAAATTTCATGTGTTTCTCTTGGTATTACGTTAGATAACACAGAAATAACACCAATACCACCTGCGGACATAATAGGTACAATCAAACCATCTTCACCAGAATATAAATCAATGTCACCTTGACATAATTGCATCATTTCCATTGTCTGAGACAGATTACCAGTGGCATCTTTAATACCTACAATATTCTCATATTCTTTTACTAATGTAGCTGTGGTTGCTGGCATAATGTTGCAACCTGTTCTTCCAGGAACATTATATAAAATAATTGGAAGATTGGTATTTTTTGCAATTGTACCAAAATGAGCTACTAACCCTTTTTGTGTTGCCTTATTATAATAAGGTGTTACAATCAGTGCACCATCTGCTCCTGCTTTTTCTGCTTCCTTTGTTAAGTAAATTGCGGTTTCTGTACAGTTAGAACCTGTACCAGCTACTACTGGAATTCTCTTCGCTGTCTTTTCTACCGCATAACGAATACACTCAATATGTTCCTCATGAGAAAGGGTAGAAGCTTCCCCTGTTGTTCCCATAATAATAATACTATCTGTGCCGTTTTCCACTTGAAAATCAATCAGTTCACCTAATTTATCAAAATGAACTTCTCCATTCGCCTTAAATGGTGTAACAATGGCTACACCTGCTCCTGTAAAAATTGCCATTTACTTAGCCCCCTTATATTTTAATTAGCATTGAAACGCTCTTGTTTCTATTATATCTCTATTTTGTAAAGAAAACAACTATACTTTTTAATTCCAATCCTTGTTTTTTTATATCGCAAAAAAATATCCCTCCTAAGTAGACAAGTTATTGTTATTTCGCTTATCTACCTAGAAAGGAGTATATCAAAATCTTCTATTCTGTTAAACTTTCTACCGTTACCTCCATTCTCTCTGCATTACTTGTACCATTCACCAAAATATGAAATACTTCTGTCTCATTCGTCATAAACATCTTTTTTACTCCATAAAGCTCTTTTCCATCCGTATACAAAATACGGATTTGATGCCAATCCCCATTTTCATCTCGTATCTTTGCACTCTTTATTGTGCCACTTTGTAAATCCATTCGATATAAAGAACTACCTCCTGTCGTTGCCCAAACGGCGTCTTTCGTTATTGTAAAAGTTTCAATACGTGCGTTACTATTTCTTCCCTCTACTTTCTGAATCGCTTTGGAAAAATCATAAGCGGTTTGTTCCTTTGTATTTAAATCGATACAGGAAATACTTGTTCCATCTGCAAAATATAAAATATCCCCTACGACACAATAACAATATTGACTGATTGACAGTTCTATTTTTTCCCTTGTACCATCTTCTTTTTCCGCTCTACTTTTTAATACATCAAACCCAAAAAAATAATCTTTCCACCCTTTAGCTGTCATAAACTTAGTATCCTGTACAGGTTCGGTTTCTCCAAATGGCAACCAATAATAAAATCTTCTCCCTCTATTTCCCTCTCTTATCACATAAGAAAAATAAATTCCACTTTCTTCTACGGTCAACTTATATTCACTAGAACCTTCTACTGCACCTACCTCATATATTAACTCTACTGCACCACTCGCTGGCGTATAACAATAAATATCCCCACTATGCTTCTCTTGTAAATCATAGGTATCCGACTTACCTACCATAAAATAAACAAGCCCTTGATAAGGATAAATTTGTTGTACCGGCATCTCTACTGCTACTTGTACTTCTCCTTCTTTGATTTGATATAAATAATTATCTTTTCCCTGATTCACAAAATAAATGATACCTGTTG
>CALAEX010000085.1 GCA_937891165.1 uncultured Lachnospiraceae bacterium
TAGTGGTGGTTTGGAGTTACTTTTTATTACAAAAGGTGTTATTGAAATTATCTTCTACACTCAAACTTCGCAACTTTGATATTGGAATGAAGATGATAGCAGTAGCACCGCATCAATTGATATATACTTACCTTAACAGGTCTGAATATTGTCAATTTGGTGTGGGCTATTGTTTTATCCATTCCAAAGGTAATGCGAAGACCAGAGTGTAGGGTAAAACAGATATAGTTCCCACACCTTATTTTTTATTTGCTTTCATCTGGGAATTGGTTGGCAGAAATTATCCAAACATTTTATATTGGGTAGTTTACTTGAAATGAGTGTAAAACAACTTATGGCAACAATTATATCTCTAAAAGAGAAAGAAAAGTTAGCAATACTAAAAATAATGGTTGAAATCAACAATCATTACAGCGAACGATTGCCTAAAGCATTTAGGGTAATGAAGAAAACTGCCTGTTTTTTCAATCTGCCCAATGGCATATCTATAGCCTATGATATGCCAATCTCTGATGCACAAAAAATATTAAAGACAGTTGTTCATCAGCACGATAAACATGAATTTTTTACACAACTCCTAGCTTATATGTTAAGAACCTCAGAATATGGTGTCTATAAAAAGATAGATAAAATGGAGGACGAAACGATAGATATGAGTTATAACGAATATATTAAATATATCGAAGGAGAAGAATATGCCAGAATTACAGAATTGTTACAAATAGAATTTCAAGAAGAATGGAGCTATGTTTTTAACTTGTTAGAGAATATCATTCATTGGACAACTACATCAGCATTGGCAGGATTCTTAATGTTTTGGCCTGAAAGTCCACTTAATCGTACCAATTGGATTATCGTAGATGAAAATGATAATGTTAGTAATTCTAAAACAACAAAGGATAAGGGAATAAAGCCCATAGTTAACCAACAAACTTCTGTAAAAAAAGAAAAACAAACCATATCTCATACATATTCAGATATGGAAAACAAACAATTCTCAAATAATAAAAGTACCACTCCATATTCAAGCGTTGCAAAAGAAAAAATAGCGATTTTAAGAATAATGGTTGAATTAAACAATCGTTACAACTTGCCTAAAGGTGTTGAGTTCATACAAGATACAGCCAATTATTTGGGTGTACATAAAGCTATGTCAAAGGTTAATCATATGCCGTTATCTGAAGCCCAAGACATACTAAAAGAAGATTCAATAAATAATTTTTCAAAACATTGCTTCATTAATGACTTGTTTAGTTACTATTTGAGAAATGAAGAACTAGGAACAAATGCACAAAAGAGACAATTTATAGATGCAATTTCTATAATTGGTAAGAAATTTCATTTTAGTTATGGTCAAACCACTTCTAATCCGTTGACAAGTTCACACTATCGTTTAATTAAGGACAATAACCTTAGTACATTTTCTATAACATTAATTGAGGATAATCAGAATGAGGATATTAAGAACTATCCAAAACAATTTTCAGAAGGAACAGACGTTCAAAATAATGTTTATAAACATTCTAAAATAAATAATATTCAATGTAGCCAAAATGACAAGATGATATTTAGTAGTTTGGACAAAAAAGAAGTTATTTTAGCTATGAAGTTTATGATTGAAGCAGACAATATTAACCACCCTAGTGAAAAAGCGTTATTTGACTGCGTTTATAGTTCTTTAGATATTAGTAATGAAGAAGGACTTTCTATCATGAATTATTTCAAAGATGCACAAAATGATATGGTCATATCCTTAAAAAATCACCTTTCAACGATTAGTAGTTGGACTTTGGATAAGAAGAAAAATTTAATTTCAATACTTACCGTTATGGCTACCATTGATAAAAATATTGATGAAAGAGAAAGTAAACTTCTTACTCAATACAGAATTACTTGTGGGTTGAGTTATGAAGACTATTCAATGCTTGAAGCAATGCAAGATGCTAAAAAATATATTATTAAATAATTAAATATTACTGATATGGCAATACATGTAAGCACTGATTATTATTGGATTGAACCTCCACAAGAATTGGAAGATAAAGCGAGAGATTTAGCAATAATTGCAGCTTTAGCTAAAAAAATAAATAATGATGACTTGTTCAATCGAGCAAAGAAGTCTTATGCGGAAATCTATAATCAATGGGATAGAGAAGGAAAGGCTATTGCTAAAAAGAAAAGTAAAACAAATTGGTTAGGTGCTGGTACTGAATACATGGCTAAACCTATAACACCTTGGGAATTTTATTATAAACTAAGCGAAGCTTTTATTGAGAACGACACTCCTGATGAGTGTAAAAGGAAATTAAAAGAAATGTTATCGTAGTTCTGTTGAATTATCTAATAATAAATAGTTCATTGACGCAAAAATATAAAAATAGCTAAAAGTGGAGATAAAACCAAAATCACACCATAATGTCGATTTTCTTAGGGTCTGTTCTCCGTCAGCAAGAAAATACGACACTTACGATATGGTTGCTGTCGAATTTTCAAAAAGTGTAGAAAAATTATTGGCTTTCGTTTTTTGATGAATATAATAGCATAGGGGGTAGAAAGCCGGTTCTTTACTCTCAATTTTTGTCTCTTATCGCATATAAGTTAGATTATTATATGTCAATAGATTAATGAATGAACTATATTTTAAAACGAAACGAATTATGAATGAAATAATGATTTATGAACTAAAGAATTTGATGAAGGATGCCAAAGCAACTTTGGAAATTGCACATTATTATGGTGAATTACCTATATTTGTTAATGAACTGAATCAACAGGCAGATGCAAACCAAATGAGCATATAGTACATGCTTGAACCATTGGTAGAAGTAACAAGCAATTATATAATCAGCGGAGAAGCAAGAAAATGCCAAGAAAATGTAGCAGAATTTTCCGCCAAGGTAATGCAGATTATTGACCATTTTGAAATGGGTGTTGACATTCAATTAACAGACCCAAGCAACATGACTTTCTCCATGTTCTTATACAAAAACGGTCAACCAATAATTGAGATTACAGCATAAGCAAACAGCCAGGCAAAGGGAGGAAAATTAGGAGCTGATTATGTACAGATTCCCTTAACTTTCCTATGGTTATCCCTTATCTTTCCTGTAGTCCTCCCTTAACTTTCCGCTCTAATAAGACATATAATACAAATAATACAACAAGCAGACACTGACCAAAGTGGTCAGTTCTGCATTTGATTTTTTAATGTTTGAGAATTATGATTATACACAAGCCAACAAAACAAGTCTTTTAGACACGGCTTGAAGCCAAACTACATTTTGGTTCTGCCAATTTTCACAGATTGATACGCAAGCACCATTCAGATTTCTTATTTACTAATAACAATACTTTATTTGCTAATAATGAGTACGTTTATACAAATTCCCAACAGAATCAACCAACTGACGAAGCAAAGTAAACTTGAAGAAATTTTCGTTTATGCTGCAATCAGAAGCCAGATTAAAGACAGCAGTTACAAAGCCATTATTTTATAGAATCAGTTGGCAGAACTGATGAATGAAACAGATAGAAGCATACGCAATTACACAGATATACTTGAAAGGTCTGGACTAATTAAAGAAATAACAAAGAAGCATGGTACAGGAGAATACTCCCACAATGTTTATGAATTTGAAAAATTGGAAGAAGAATACTTTATTTTGAATCCAGAGTTCATTACAGAGCAATCAATATCCCCAAAACTCAAAGGCTTATTAATGCTTATGCAATCTTATAGCATTAAAGGAACAAACTGCCTACCATTTAGCAGCAAGAAACATTTGGCAGAAGAAGTACTACACGTAGGTAAGAATCAATTATCTGCCTATCTAAAGGAATTAGAAGCCAAAAAAATTATTAGAATTATTGATAAGACTTTGATTCTATCCAAGGAATACTTTTATCTGCACATAAACGACACTATTCAGAATAGACTTTATGAAACCATTTACGACTATTGTTTGAGCCAGAATGTTGTACCACCTTTTAAAGATATAGATACAAACGATATTGGGATGATTGCAGCCCATTATACAACTCCAGATGAACTTCTATCTGCATTGAAGAAAAGATGTCCTAAATTGCCTAAAATTGTCTCAATGACATATTTCACAAAAATGTTGAGAAATAAGAGGGCAGAAACCAAAAATACAAATGAATTTGATTTTGAATTTATCATTGATTAAAGAAGAACTACATTACCAAACAGGAGACAGGGTAACTAACAAGGAATTGAAAGCTACCCTACAACGTCTCTATGACAAATACCAGATAAAAGAGAAAGCCAAAGCTACGCATATTCTGAATTTTGGCTATCTTACGAAGAAATGCAAGATACGCATTGGAGATAAAAGGATAGATGGACTTGAATTATATCCCATAAACTGACTATCTTTGCATTCTAAAAAAATGCAAGAATATGTTTTTTGATACAATAGATGATTTAAAGAAAAGTGATGAAATTTATACGGAGTTCTTGAATGATTACATACATATGGGTGAAGACCTTATGGCTGATTTTGTGGTTTTAATTTCAATATTACGTAGAGCCGTAGATTTAAACAACGCTTTCATCACTCTAACAGATAGTGGTAACTATATTGCTGCTGCACCATTGTTAAGATTGCAATTAGATAATATGCTTTATTGCTATGCTCGTACTATTGCAGCTAATGATAATGATTTTCTTGTAGGATTCATGGATGGCAGTAATTGGAAGGAGATTATAGATAAGGACGGTAATAAACTTTCAGATGATTATTTGCTTGATTTAATCAGTAAGAGGTTTGGAACTGATGAATTTAAAAGGGTCTACAAGGAAAGTTCTAAATTCATTCACTTATCCACCTCTCATATACACATGACAACTTTTAAGGAAGAGAATAAATATCAATTCCGTTTACCTAATTATGGGCACAATAAAGATTTGAAAAATATTATGTTGGTTCTTAACTACTGCTTATTACTTATCCTAGCTAATGAATGGGTGAATTTGAGGAGGGAAGATATATATAGGCTTGAATGGCTAAAAGAGCAGAACCCCAATAAAACAAAAGATGAACTCATTCAAGAGAACTGCATAGACAATACAAATTTTAGAAAATTATTATTCAGCCAATTAAGAGAGAAGAAATGAAATTAGAGAATTACGAAGAATTTGTAAATGACCCAGAAGCTGCTTTATTGGAAATAGCAGATAGGCTATTGGGTGAATCATATCCTACTGATTTATATACTGCCCCAATTATCAATCGAGCTATGGCTATCAATGACGCATATTTTAAGCTCATAAATGCCAATAACTATACTTCTGCTTTCTCATATTTGCGGCTACAATTTGATAATTGTCTGGCTAGTTACGCTGGTGTCTTAGTTAAAGACCCTTTGGCTCTTGTCAATCATTTCATTGCAGATAAGGACTTATATAGGTTTAAGGATGCACGCAGAAACAATCTATATGAAAAATATATTGCACAAGAATTGAATAAAGAATTTCCAAGTCTAAAAAAGGCTTATAATTATTATAACAACTTCATTCATTTATCTAATGAGCATTTCAAGACATCTAACTATATGGAGAATAATATGATGAGTGTTGGATTGTCTCAAGATAATTATTGTGACCCTACGACCGTTGATATGCACACTAAAAATCTATGGATTGCCAATAAAATGTTAGCTCAAATTCTAATAAATTTCTGGCTTGCAGATAAAAAAGAACAATTAGAAAAGATTGAACAAGAAGTACTCAAAGGAAAGTCAAAAGCAGAGATTGTTAAATCTATTAATGACAAATATCCACATATCAAGAATTTCTTTAAAACAGGCACAGATTAATTCTGTACCTGTTTATTTGCAGGATTTCTATAGCTTAGATCTAAATTTAATTCAACGGCAAAAGCATATTCTTTATATTTTGATTGGAAAAAATCTCTGATATTTATAGTCATTTCACGATTTTCTTCAATCTGAAAAGGATTCTCTTTATTCTTTTCAATCACAGAGTACTTGAAGCATATATCACCGTTTTCAAAATTGACATTGGCATCTATTGCATATGCCATAGGACTGCATCTAACTTTAGTTAAGGCTACAATTATTTCCATACCAGACTTGAAGAAAATTCTATAAAATCCTTTCATAAGGGTAATAGGGTAGTAGTTTATCTTCTCTAAAAATAGATGGTAAAGTTCCGTTAGTTCTTCATCTGAAATATTATCTATTCGTTCATCAATGCTTCTGTTGTAAGCCGCTTTGATTGAATCAATCTGATTTAAAATTTGGTGTTTCTGTTTTTCCAAATTTTGATAGTCAAATTCGTTTTTAGCTTCTTCTTCATCAAGTTTGTTTTGATTTGCTTCAAGGGCTTTGATGAATTTTGGATTTTCTGCAGCAATCAATTTCTCTTGATTAAGATTAGATTTCCGTTGGATTTCTTCTTTGTGTCTTCTGTTTAGTTCACATCTACGTTCAAGAGCATAATAGATTTCTTTTAATTCATCTATTTTACCTTCTCCCATTTGTTTGAAATAATCTTTGATTTCTTGATGTCGTTGGATGAATACACTTTTAATGATTGAACATGTAAGATGATATGACACCTCATCCCTTTTAACTTCACAAAAAGTTGCACTATTACTGCTTTCTATGCAAGAACATTTAAATGTCAATTTAGTGTAGTTAAGGTCATTTGCTTTTCTGTTTTTTACCATCATTGCACGACCGCATCTGCATCGCATAATACCCTTTAA
>CALAEX010000086.1 GCA_937891165.1 uncultured Lachnospiraceae bacterium
ATTGTTTATGTGTGAAAGGTCCGTTTTAAAAATGACTTTTGACACCCACATCATAGAATGATTGTATCATATATAATTAAAGTGAGTTGTGCAAATAAGGAGGGGATTTATATGGCAACTTCAAGTATTACTAAGAACTTTGTAATATCAGGGAAAAGACAAGTGGAACTGTTTGCTGATGCGATAGAAGCATCTGCTAATAATCGTCTAATGTGTATGCCTGTATCAGCAAAGATGATAAAAGGGGAAGAAGAATTGAGAGAGTTCATGAAAAAGAGGGGAAAAGTATATCGTAAAAATAAATGAATGTTTAGTACATTTCTTCTTAAATAATAAGTAGTATAGTTGGGGAGGTATGGATTTACTTCTTATTTGAAAATAAAAAAAGAAATATTGAAAAAATTATAAAATAATGATTAGTATATAGCAGTCATGCACTTTGGTGTTTGATTGCTTATTTTTTTGAAATAGTATGGAATGTTGGATTTATTGTATTATCAATTATAATATTGGTCGTTTGATGGGATTATTTAAAACAAAAATTTATGTTACTAAATTATTTCAGTAATCTAAATATAATAGGGAGAGAGATTATTTGTTCGAAATCGGATGAATAGATTTTAAAACAGTTACAAAAACTGTTGATATGTAGCATAAAGATTGACAATCTTTGATTAAAAAATTTCGAATGTGTAATATTAATTGTTAAAAAAAATAAAAAATTGCTAGAAATCGAAAAAATAGTATTGAGAAATAAGTATATAGTTTCTATAATATTTGATAGAGGCATATTAACCAAATAGTGGAGGTTTTATGTATTTAAGTTATAATAATTTATGGAAGATGTTAATTGACAAGGGTATAAAAAAAGGAGAATTATGTAAACAAACAGGAATTAGTAGTAGTACATTAGCAAAAATGAGTCGTAATGAACCTGTTTCGTTGTCAATAATTCTTAAAATATGTGAGATATTAGAGTGTACTATAGAAGATGTGGTAACAGTGAACAAGAAAAATGAGTGAGGTACAAAATGAGTATTTGTAAATTAACAAAAGAATTAAGTCGACTAAGAAAATCATCAAGTGATTCTATAGATAATGTAGAAAATTTTACAACATTTAAAAAGTATATGCATGTTGTAAGGGCAGTAGAAGAAGATTTAAAGATAATACTTCGTAATGTAAATAAATTTGGTAAGAAAACACTTGTATTGTTATGTGGAAGTGCTGGTGATGGAAAGTCACATTTACTTTCTTATTTGAAAAATTCGGATGAAGAAAAATTGATAAAAGATTTTGTAGTATATAATGATGCAACAGAGAGTAGTGCTCCTTCAAAAACAGCAATAGAAACTTTGAATGATTTATTAAGTGATTTTAGAGATGAGCAATTAGAATGTTCAGGCAAGAATATTATATTAGCAATTAATTTAGGTGTTTTAAGTAATTTTGTAGAGTCAGAATATGGAGAACAATATAAAGAACTAAGAAAATATGTTGAAGAACATAACATACTTACATCTAAAATAATAAAAAAGGAATTTGATACAAGTAGTTTTTTTCAACATATTAGTTTTTCAGATTATCATATGTATTCATTGAGTTCAGATGGAGTAAAAGCTGTTTATATTGAAAAAATTATGGATAAGATATTTGGGGAAGCAGAGGGAAATGTATTTTATAGCGCTTATAAAAGTTGTAGTAATTGTTCTCTTTCAAAGAAATGTCCAGTATGTAAAAATTATGAATATATGCAGGATAAAGTAAGACAACAATTTATTGCAGAATTGTTGGTAAAGATGACACTAATGGATAAGGTTATTTTGACTACAAGGGAAATATTAAATTTTATATATGATATAATTGTATCTAAAGATTTTAGTTATACTAATTTTCAGAAGTTGTTAGTAGATGATTCTGCATATATAAAGGAATTCTTGAAACAGATTACACCAGCACTATTATTTGAATCTAATGATTTGACACCACTAATGAATATTATAAAAAAGTATGACCCGTTATTATATAGAACAGAAAAAGATGACCAAATGGCAATTTCATATTACATAAGTTCTGATGTGTCAAAAGATGTGTATGGGATATTTAATACAATATCGTATGGTGAAGTAGTTTGTAATTCGGTAATGTTAGAGAAGATTAATAATGATAAAGCATTAAAAAAGCAAATATTTAATTTGATGGTTAGAATTAATGTTCTTGAACATGGAATAATAGAAAAAGAAGTATATTCAAGGTATTTAACTGATTTATATTTTTACAATGCAGGAAAAGGAAGAAAACTAGGTGCTCTTTATACAATGGTAGAGAAGAGCATTATTCAGTGGTGTGGAAGTGATATAGAAGGGAATATCTGTTTAGATAATGGAAAACGAGGATTTGCAATTTATGAAAATATTAAATTTGAAGGAAATCTTGACCTTATTCCTAAAGTAGATGATGCAGAAGAACTGCAAAGATTTATTCCAAAGATTGTTGTTACGTATAAAGATAAAAGAGGTAAATATATTTCTTTAGATATAGATTATTCTTTATATGAATTATTGTTTAAGCTAACTAAAGGATATGTGCAAACGGTTGATGACCGTAATAATCATGCGGATTTTATTAGTTTTGTGAAAAGAATATTACAAACGGGAAGTTTAGATGAAGAAGTAACTATAATTTCAAATAGTGGAAAAAGAGCAATGATTTCTAAAAATATGTTCGGATATAAATTTAAGGTGGTGAAGTAATGAAATATATTTTTGATGAATGTAAGTTTATAAATTCATTTAATGCAAAGTCTACAGGAGAAAAATCTTTGGATTCAATAAGACTTACACATAAGCCAGATAGTGCATTTAAACTTTATCCTTATAAGGCTAGTGGTAAGAATCAAGCACCTATTGTAACAGAAATGGAAGATGTTGTGAGTAGCTTTTTTAGGAATGCGTTAAATAAAAAAACAGAAGAAATAACATTTGAAGGACTATGTAAAGAATTATTAGAAGTAATTGATATTGAAAATGATGATATTGATTATTTTTGTGAAATGATTCAAAATATGTTTTTTGTTGAAAATAAATTTGTAGCAAATAATATTGGATTATATCCATATCAAATGGCATCAAATAATAAAAGTGTAGATAATTTAGCCCATTTTTTATATTCAATATTTGGAATGAGTGATAAAGAGTGTAAATTGATAGAAGAAGCAAAAGAGCAACACAAGTTTAATGTATTAGAAGATATGATAATTCGAGTGATTGAGGAAAAAAAGGTTTCAGAGGGAGATCCAAAAACACCCTATTTTTGTATAAAGACAAACATTCAAGAGATGTTTTGTTCGGATTTTGAATTTATATTAAATTCAGGAATGACATCACTGGAGGATATTTCTAACTTATTTTCAGTGTATTATTTTTTTTATGTATCACAGACTTGTATTACACTTGATAATTTTTGTAGTGGAAAAAGAGATGATACAGTTGAGGTTTATTATGCATTAGATTGGGAAAAGGTAAGTAAAAATCGATTATGTTGTAATGCTGGTTGGGAAAGATTGAAAGATAGTATTAATCATATGTTCAGTCATGCGATTACATTAGAGATACTTAATCAAGCTATAAGTGATGGAATGATTGATTATATAATGTTTGGTAAAGCTATAAAGGAAAATAATGAGTTAGATATTAAATTGGCAAAAGAAATTACACGAGCAGAGCAAATATATATTTCTTATATTGGGGATTATAAAGAATTTGATAATATTTCATATCCTTCTATGGGAACAAATACAGAGAAAGCAATTAAGCACTTATTTAAGTGTGTAGAAAAACAATTTTTGAATACAGAAAGGCGTAGAGCAAATCAATTTTATAATGAAAAGTTTTTAGAATTTTGTAAAAGTAGATGGCTAAAAAATCGAAAAAAATCGGGTTTTATTTTAAATTTGAGTGAGAGAGATATAATATTTTTGACTAAAATAGCATTACGAAATGAAGAAAAAATTCGATTGAATGATTTGTATAAGGAGTATGAAAAACGTGGAATATATTTGGATAATAGTTCTAAAGAGTATCTGCAGGACTTTTTTATAAAATTAAATTTGATTGATAAAAAGAGTGATAGTGGAGATTCGCAGTATGTTAAGAGAATTTTATGATTTTATTGCAAAAAAAATATTTAGTTTTTTTCAAACAGCTTCATCAAGTGGAACTTTGTTGAGAGGAGAAAGTTTTTGTCTTAAATTAGATGATGAGGACATGGTTCTTAAGGTAACAGAAGCATTAAAAGAGTGGGTAATAGCCCATGATTCTATAGGAGAGTATCAGTATATTTGTGGCGATGGTTCATTATATAAAACTTTTACAATAAAATTGGCAAACAATGAGGAAGTTATTATTGCAGCTCAAATTGATGGAATGACAAATGATTTTCTTTGTGCGACTTTGCGTAATGTTGCAAATGATATTAAAAAGCCATTGTTAATGATTTCAGCAAGTCCTATTGATAGTGCTAAAAGTGGTTCTCGCAGTATGTCGGCAAGTGGTATGCCTTTTCATGCAGAGCAATTAATGAGAGAAATTAAAAAGATGGTTAATGAAAGCACACAATTGACTAATGTTGAAAAAAGTATTTTAAATTTTGAATTAAAACGTAGAGATGCCGATGTATTTAGTGATAAGTCATCTTTATATGAATATCGAGATTTGTTAGCTATTATGAGTTCAGGAAGAATTGCTCCTGATAATTTTCCAGGATTTAGGATGTTCGCTATTGATGGGAAAACAGAGTACCAGAATTATGGGAATAAGCAAATTGATAACGAGATAAAAAATAATTTTGATTTATTTGAAAAGATAGACAGAGGGATTCGTTTTGGTAATCTTGAATACGAATTGTCTAAAGTATTTGATGACAATATGATTATACGTATTGAGAAAGCTCAAAAAGAAGATTCAGAGAATTGGAGTAGGGTGTTTACTTATGCAGAACTTTTGGTAGCAATGGAGAAGAAACAAGCAAAAACAGAGAATCCATTAAAAATTGAAAATGAAGATATTACAGTTTATGGTGACATACCTATTAATATTTTGTTATGGGATGAACAATATATTATTCGTAATGAAGGTTCTCAAACAACGAAGAAGAAAAAAAAGAATATAATTATTTTTAATTCAAAATTTTATAAGACGATTCATATAGAAATTAAATGTAATATAAGAATTGTGAATACTGGGATATTACAAGATGATGCTAAATATATAAAAGATGGAAAAAGTGTTATTTTTTCATTTGAGAGAGAGGGAATATCATTTCATAAAATTGAGTTACATGATGATTCAAATGGAATTAAGTATATTTTTAAAGTATGTATTGTCGATATTTTACCAGATTATATGTTTTCAACTATTAAGCATAGTTTTTCTATTGATTATAAAAGCAAAAAGAAAAATACGAGAATTAAACTTGTTGGAATAGGTACAAATATTATTTTTAATAAAAATGCTGAAAATGTAATGACAACAAAATTGCAAAATAATGAGAATTATTCATGTGGTTTTACTGAAAGGTTATTGATTACGTCTACAGAGGAAGATTTAGCAAATTTTGATAGTGGTATTAAGATTGATATTGATTTTGCTGGAGTAGTGGTACCATTGATTTTGTATCCAGATGAGATAAAGAGCGAAGAGATAATTGGTAGAAAAATATTAAGAGATAAGTTTTATCTAAAGCGTAGTTTTGAATATGATAATGGTACAATATTAGGTGATTCTCAAGAGTATTTTGCAAAAGCAAATTTATTGCGGGAATTGAGAGCAGAACAAGAAATTATTGATAACGGAATTATTTTAGGGTATTGCAAGGATTTTTATAATTCGGATTGTGTTAAAATTGATAATGTGGAAGTAACACTTCCCAAAGGTCTTGAAGATGCATATCTTGCATTATTAGAAGCATTTAGGAAAGAAAAAACACTTCCAACATTAGCCTATTTGAGTGGTTCTTTAAGAGTCTTAGTAGAACAGTATTTAAAAGAGTTTTATTCTTGTTTTGAAGAATTGAAGGATGGAGAAAATCTATCTAAAGAACAGGAAAATACGTTGCTTTTGGGAACGATTTCAATAGGTAAGACATGCGAAGAAATTTTAATAACACCTTTTCATCCATTAAATTTAAGGTATCAATTATCTTTATTGGAAGAGAAAGGATTTGAAGATGCTTCAAATGTGGTGATAGAACGATTAAATTCATTAAATTTATTGCCATATATTCAACGAAATAAACGAATATATAAAGTGTCTGAACAGTTATATTCCCAAGAATGGAAATATTATGCCCCTGTAGAAAATAAGAGATATCGTGGTAGTAGGAGATATGTTCCAAAGCTAGTAGAGGAAAAAGTAACAGAATTTATTTCACATTTTAAATATATCTTTGAGGAGATTGGTAACAAGACAATTCGTATTAATTTGGTTAATATGGGTGATTGTAGCGATGTGTTTATAGGAATTGTTCAATATTTTATACATTCCATTAATCGAAATCCAGATGTAGATAAGTTGCTTTGTTTTGATTTACATATATATACTGAACATCAAAAAAGTAATGCTTTTTCAAAAATTAAAGAATATTCTATTTTGAAAAATTATCTTGAAGAATTAAAATTAAGTCTTGAAAATGGTGTATCTATGAGTAGTTTAGAGGGAATTATTTCAAAGAATATTCAGTGTTATTTTCATAAAGATAATGGAATAAACTATGAGTATGCACATATTTCATTTTATGAAATGGAGTCCAAAATTACTTCAGAACAAGCAACGATGACACAGATAGAAACGGGTATTTCTTTAGGTGGTATTTTATCAGGGATACCATCAAGTAAATATGGACACAAATATAGGACAGGTTATGGTATTCGTTATGCACAAAAAAATTATTTAGTAGATTTGGCTACACTTTATAATGCATTGATGCAAGTTGATTCTACAGGTAATCCATACTATTCTGGAATGAGTATCTCGACACAAATCGATGAAAAAGCAGAGGATAAAATGAATTATATTTATGATAATTCAAATTGGGTAGTATTTGTAGAACCAAAAGTAGATTTGGATTTTTTTAGTGAAAAAGAGGCAAATAGTGATTTGTTGATTATTCATTATAGTGACCAGTATACATCAAGTAGTGGTTATGATGCAATTACTGTTACGAAAAAATCTCAACAGTATTCGATGGTTATACAAGAGTATTTAAAGAATAAGGGCGTGGTAGCAAATACAAAAGATGTTCATAAGATAATAAATTTATTTAATGCTGTGAATGGTGATTGGTTGTTACGATTAGTATCTTCTAAAAAGATAGTAAAAGATTCAACTTTTAGTCGTGAAAAAATAAGCATTGTTGCTGCAATTAAATTTATGTTGGCATTTTTAAAGCATAAAGATGTTATATGGATATCTATCTCATTGGAAGAAATGTTAAGAGTTTCTGGTGCTGCTGGTTTGTCAAAAGATGAAGGTATTCTTTCGGTGAAAAATTTAGGATTTGAAAAAGGACCAACTAGTGATGATTTGTTATTTATTGGACTTGATAAGAGCAGAGAAATACCTAAAATCTATCTGTATCCAGTAGAAGTAAAAACCGGAAATAATGATAATGAAGTAATTAAAAAAGCTTTTATGCAAGTGTCTGCAACAGCTGATGGATTGAAAAATGCATTCAGTTTAGAAGGGGATATTAGTAATACAATTTTATATAAAGTAAATCGAAATTTTTTAATGCAAATTTTAGTAACAAGTTGTAAAAAAATGAAAGTATATCATATTGATGATTCGCAGAATTGGAATGTTATACTTGAAGATTATAGAGAAACTATACTAAATGAAAAGTATAGTATATCATTAAATATACAGGAAATATTAGGAAAAGGTGCTGTATTGTCATTCAAAAAAGCTTTAATTTCAAGAAGAACATCTTTTAAAGAAAGGATGATAAATTTTATTGAGATTCCAGAAAGAGATGAATTTGAAATGATTCTTAAAGATGTGATGGAGATATATAAAGAAATTAAATCGAATAGAGATAGTGAATTATTGCTATTTGATGAGTGTGCAATAGAATCTTTAACAGGTGATTTATCGAAATTAATAGTAAGTGAATTGAGAGAAGAAAAATTAGAATGTACGGATAGAGAGGAAGAAACAAAAGATAGTAGTGCAAAATGTGAAGCTGATAGAGATAAAAATTGTGTTGATAATAAGATAAATAATATATCTAATCAAGAAATAACAGTTATTCCCAGTGTGACTGTGGAAGATGAAGAATGTGGCATGAAAATATTATTTGGAACAAATGAACAAGATGGTAAATCAGTATATTGGAAGCCTAATGATACTTCACAACTTTTTCATACCAATACTGGAATTATCGGGACAATGGGAACTGGAAAGACACAATTCACAAAGTCTTTGATTACTCAATTGTGCAAAGAACAATCAAATAATGTGGATAGTCAAGAATTAGGAATACTTATTTTTGATTATAAAGGTGATTATAATAATAGCAAAGCTGATTTTGTAATGGCAACAAATGCTACTATTTTACAACCATATCATTTACCATTTAATCCATTTGCACTTACACAGACTGCTATATTCAAACCATTACTTCCAATTCATACCGCAAATGCATTTAAATCTACTATTGCGAAAGTGTATGGATTAGGACCAAAGCAACAAGATATATTATCCCAATGTATAATTGAATCATATAAAGCTAGTGGAATATTACCATCAGATGCAGCAACTTGGAATAATGAAGCTCCTACATTTGAACAGGTATATCAAAGATATATAAACGATGAGGACATAAAGAAAAATGATTCATTAGCAGCTGCAATGAATAAATTACATCAATTCCAAATTTTCGAAGGGATTCCAAGTAAAACGAAAACGCTTTTTGATATTTTGAAAGGGGTTATAGTAATTGACTTGTCTGGGTATGATTCTGATATTCAAAATTTAATAGTGGCAATTACGTTAGATTTATTTTATATACAGATGCAAGCAGTAGGTTCAAGTAAAATGGAGGGTAATTATCGACAACTTACAAAGTTTATTTTGGTTGATGAAGCAGACAATTTTATGAAAGAAGGATTTCCTTCGTTAAAGAAAATTTTAAAAGAAGGAAGAGAATTTGGAGTAGGAACTTTCTTGTCAACTCAGTTTTTGAATCACTTTGGTTCAGGTGAAGATGATTATTCAAAATATATTTTAACTTGGGTAGTTCATAATGTTTCGGATTTAAAAGCGGGTGATGTTGATTTTGTTTTTAAGACGGAAGTAAAAAGTTCAGAAAGTATTGCTTTATATAATGCAATTAAGAAGTTGGGTAAACATCATAGTATTGTGAAGTTAGGGAATAATAGACCTCAATATATTATTGATAAAGCATTCTGGAAATTATGGGATGAAATGAAAAATCAATGAAAAGGAATAAGACTTGAATTGTTGACAAAAATGCTATACGTAAATATACTACTTACGTATAGCATTTTTTATTATAGGAGAATTATGATGAAAAATAGATATTCAGCAATAAAAGGAATACAAGCAGGTAGTGAATTTTATACAATAATGGTAAAATTAGGAGATTTAGAACATTTGATTCCAGATGTTGATATGACACTTTCGGTAGAGGAAAGAACTCAAAGACAGATTAATAGAAAGAGAATTCCAGCTATAAAAAGATATATTTTAGAAAATAGAGATTCTTATGTATTTTCCGCATTAACATGTTCAATTGATGGAGAATTTGTGTTTATTCCTAATAATCAAAATAATAATATGGGCATTCTTGAAATTGATGCAGAAAGTAGAATTCTTATAAATGATGGACAACATAGAAAGACTGCTATAATTGAAGCAATAAAAGAAGCACCTGATTTAGCAGAAGAATTTATTTCAATAGTTATTTTTAAAGATAAAGGACTTAAACGAAGTCAACAGATGTTTACAGACTTAAATAAACATGCTGTAAAAACATCCAATTCTATCGCCGAATTATACGATTCTAAGGATATGCTTGCACAATTAACACGTCGATTACTAAAGGAGAGTATGTTTCTTGATAAGTATACTGATAAAGAGAAAGATTCTTTATCAAAATTCTCTAAAAAATTATTTGCATTTAATACATTCTATAAAGCAAATAATAGGATATTAGGTGCAAATAAATATAGTGAAGAATTGGCTGAAATAGTTATACACTATTGGAAATCTGTTGTAAACAATATTCATTTGTGGAAGAAAATGGACGCAGGTGAATTGCCAAAAATAAGATTAAGAGAAGATTATTTAATATGTCAATCAGTAATTATTGAGGCGTTGGGACAAGTAGGAGCGTATTTTATAGTACATGAGGAAATGATAGATGAAATATTAGCGAAACTTGAATATGTAGATTGGCATAGAAGTGCTAAATGTTGGAGAGGGCGTTGTATAAAAGAAAATGATAGAATGATGAAGAGTAATCAAGCAGTAATACTTTCTTGTAATGTTATCAAAAAGGTTTTAGAAATACCATTAAATGAAGAAGAAAAAAAGATAGAAAAGAAAAAAAGATAGTAGGTGTATATATGAATTTTCAACAATTTCCAGAATATGAAGAAATAATAGAAGAAATGAAAATAGTGTATTCTCATGATAAAAGACCTTGGCTAATTGGTTTTAGTGGTGGTAAAGATTCTACAGTTTTGTGTTGCTTAGTCTTTGAAATGTTACAAAGGTTGCCAGTTGAGCAAATTAATAAGAAAGTATATATTGTTTCATCGGATACGATGGTAGAGAATCCTTTAGTATCTAAGTATATGAGAAGTATGTCAGTGTTAATAGGGGAAAAAGGGAGAGTATTAGGGATAGAGAGTTGTGTAATTACTCCTGAAGTTGATAAGACATTTTGGTCTTGTCTTATTGGATTGGGTTATCCATCACCAGAACCACCAGGATTTAGATGGTGTACAGATAAATTGAAAATTCGTCCATTAAATAAATATGTATTAGATACTATTAATGCAAATGGTGAAATAGTAATGCTTTTAGGTGTAAGAAAAGCAGAAAGTAATTATCGAGCTAAGGGTATTAAATCAAGAGAAATAGAGGGAAAAGTGTTAATTCCTCATACAGATATAAAAAATGCATATGTATATAATCCATTAACTGAGATTCCAAATGAGAGAATATGGGAATTTTTATTAAGTGGTGATGCTTTAACACCATGGAAGTCAGATAATAAATATCTTTTTTCTTTGTATCAAGGAGAAAATTTAGGAGAAGAAGAAAGTGCTTTGGGACAGGTTGATGAAAATAAAATGAGGATAACAGGAAATTCACGATTTGGATGTTGGATATGCACAATGGTAAGGGAAGATAAGTCACTTAAGAATTTTATTGAGCATGGAGAAGAATGGTTAATTCCATTAAGAGATTTTAGAAATTGGCTATTAGAAATTAGAGATAATCCTGATTATCGTGATAAAAAAAGACGTAATGGTTCGGTATATGTAAAAGAGGATGGGGAGTTAGGCTTAGGTTCTTTTAGTATGTACGGACGAAAAGAAATATTAAGAAAATTATTGAAGCTGGAAGTAGAAACAGGTCTTGATTTAATAAGTATTGAAGAATTAAAGATGATAGATATGATGTGGGAAAATGAAGGTGACCTTAGTAAGAGGACTTTGGTAGATTTATATTATGAAATAAAAGGAACACATTTACCATGGGAAGAATATCGAGTACCATTATATTCAGAAGATTCTTTTGATATTATTAAAAAAACATGTAATGAATATGGCATTGAATATGAAATGTTGTCAAAACTTGTAGTTGCAATTGAGCATAATAAACATTATACAAGAGGGCAGAAAGTAAATAAGGCTTTTGATAGAGTGGTCAATGAAGGATGGCTTCATTATGAAAATATTAAAAAGGCGAAAGAAGATGTAAATCATGAGAATTGATAGAATTGAACTTTGTAATTTTGGTTCATATGTAGGTGTATGTGTATTTGATTTAAAGTCAAATAGTAAAGGGAATATTGTTTTGATAGGTGGAAAAAATGGAGCAGGAAAAACTACATTATTTTCTGGTATAAAATTATGTCTTTATGGTAATAAGGCTGCTGGTTTTGAAAATATTAATGCATTTTATCGTAAAGAAGTTCGTAAATATATAAATGATGTGTCAAAGTTTGATGCTTTTGCACATTGCTATGTTAAATTGACTGTAGCATTTTCGAATGGACAGAACGAAGATATATATGAGCTTATGCGTTTGTGGCATAATAATAGTGATGTGTTAGATGAATTCGAAGAATTTTTTGTAAGAAAGAACAATGAAACATTATCAGATGAGGAGATAGCAGATTTTGAAAATTATATAATGAATATAATTCCACCAGAAATGTTTGATTTGTTCTTTTTTGATGGTGAGCAGATTGCAGATTATTTTTTGGGGGAAGATGGAAATGAACGTGTAAAAAATGCATTTATGGTTTTATGTGGATATGATACTTTTGATATTATGCAGAAAAATTTTAAACGATTGACTTATGGAAAACGTACACAGGAATCGGATACCGAAATAAATTATGTGGAAGCGAAACAAATTGTAAGATTAAAGAAAATGGAATATGAAGATGCACAGACAAATGTAGAATTTATTAAAGCTACATTAGAATCTGTTAATCTTGAGATAAAGGATTATGATAAAAAATATAAACTTTCTGGTGGTGTAACTTTTACAGAACTAAATGAAAAGTTAGCACAAATTAAAGAAGAAGAAAGATATCGAGAAGAGAAAAATGCACAGTTAAAAAAGATGGCAAATGATAGTATACCGTTTATTATAGTGCGGGATTTGTTAATTAAAGTTGCAGAGCAATTAAATCGTGAGCATGATAAACAGCAATTTGAATTACTTCAAGATTCTTTGTTGAACATATTACCAATTGTTATGGAAAAGGTTTATCAGAGATTAGAGTGGAACAATGATTCTAATTTGACTAAAATGGTAATACAAGAATTTTCTAAAGAGATGAGTAATAAAAAAATTGAAGAAGTTACTTCAATTATTTGTGTTGCTGGTGAAGAATATAGTAATATTCAAACAGCGATTGCAAAGTATTTATTATTTAATAAGGAGGATGTCATTCGTACTGAACAAGAAATTAAAGAATCGCTAGAAAGAGCACAATGTCTTAGAAGTCAAATTGAAAACTACAATATTGATGGTATACAAGAGTATTTGGATAAGAAAAATATTCTTATGGAACGTATTCATGAACTTAATAATGAATTGCAAAAGGCGATGGATGAGGTTCAAGTAATCAAGCAGGAATATGAAGATGCTTTAGGTAGACTAAAACGTGAAGAACGTAAATTTGAGGAAGAAATGAAGAATGAATCAATTATAAGTTTATCTGAGCGTTCAGTTGCATTTTTAGATGAATTACAAAGACGTTTGTATAAAAATGAAATTCAGAAAGTCGAACAATTTTTTATGAAAAAAATTAAAGAACTTGCTCGTAAAAATAGGTTCATAGATAAAATTTTAATTGATAAAGAGTTTAATGTTCATATTTTTAAAAGAGTTTCATTTAATGCAAAAAGTGTTTGTAGTAGAATAAAAGAATTGGGCATATCAGCATATAGTATTGAATATGGACAAGTTCATTGTAATGGGCTTTTATTAAGTACGGAAACTCAAAATTTAAATGAATTTATTGAAAAATATAATGAATGTAATGAACAAATAACAGTATTACAGGAAATTGAGAAATCAAGACTTTCAAAAGGGGAAAAACAAGTATTTATTATGGCGTTATATTGGGCATTTATGCAGCTTAATAAACAAAATATACCATTTGTTATTGATACTCCATTTGCTAGAATTGATAGTGAACATAGAGCTAATATTACAAATAATTTCTTTATGGACTTGTCAGGACAGGTGTTTATATTTTCAACTAATGAAGAAATTGTAGGTGAACATTATGAACAAATGTCTGAAAAAATCCAAGCTAAATTTTTACTTGAAAATATTGATAATATAAAAACAAATGTATATGCAAATGAATATTTTGGAGGTTGATTATGCAGTTTAGATTAAGAACATCAAAGCGTACAGAGGAAATATTTGCTTCCATATATGCACGAGAATATTTACAACCATTTGTATTGGTAAAGCTTTCTATTGCTTTAGCATTACATGATGGATATAAAATTGTAAATAATAAAAGTGAAGATTGTAATGGACTAGATTTGAATCGACAGACTATTACAGGAGATAATGAAGCTTTATTTAAGGCTCTTATTGAGGTGAATGAAGAACGACATATTAATGAAGAAGAATATTTTCCTAGTGTTGTAAAGCAATATATTGATTATGGTGCAATTCTTTTGGAACAGGAATATAAATATGGACATAATTTTTATTCTCATTTAGTAAATTTAGAAAAAAGCATTTAGTTAGTGAGTAGTGGAGTATACGAAAGATGGCTGGTTGGAAATTAAAATATGGTTCAATAACAGAATATAGTGTATCTGAAGACAGAATATGGTCACTCTTTAATTATGTTTTTTCAGACTCAAGTAGAAAAAGAAATACATATAAGTTTGGTTTCATTAAATCGTTACTTGATAATGTATTTAATGGTATAAAATGTGAAGAAGGCATTTTTTACACATATGAGGAATTGTTTCAAAAATTTGCTGAAAATTATTGGAATTTAGTTGTTAAATATGATTTGCGTCAAATGAGAAAAGATGGGAAATCAGTATTTTCAAAAGTAGAAATAATATTTTTGGAAGCCATTGAAAAAAATCCTACTATTGGTTCATTGGAATTTGATTCAATAGATAAAATTACAAAAAATAAGATGGTAAATAAAGTAACATCAGAATGTAGAACTTGTGTGGTAGGAGCACTATATGAAGATTTTGATGGAATTATTTATTCTTTTGACTTAAAAGGTTCTGGTATCATTTTGAATTATTGTGTATATGAATTTATGTTAAAATATAAGACAGAAATAGAAAAACTGAATTATTATTCTTGGGCTAAATTTTTAGAGCAAATAAATGAAGATAATGTATTGATTCGTGTAATTGATAAACTTGAATTGGCAACTCCAAAACGGGATGATTTGTCGGTATATAGAGAATTATTGCGTAGAGAATTTGAAGAGGATACTTGTTTCTATTGTGGGAAAAAATTGCAAAAGAATATTCATGTTGACCATTTTATTCCATGGTCTTTTGTTAAAGATGATAAAATGTGGAATTTTGTGCTTTCTTGTTCTAATTGTAACGAAAGAAAAAATAATCGAATACCTAAGATGGATTATTTAATAAGAATAGAAGATAGAAATAGAAAGATACAAGTATATGAAAATATTATAATTCAGACAGATTTTGAAAATTATACAGATGATTTGTTAAGAAGAATGTGGCATTATGCAAAGTTAAGTGGATTAAAGGAATTTACTAATATAACATAGTAGTACAAAAAGTTATTTATCAAGTGGTAAATATATTTCTTGTGTAGAGAAATTACTTGATTGAATATTGTATTTCAGAAAAAGAATTGCAAGAAAAAAGTTTGTTTAGAATATGGATTAAAGATAATAGAAAATGTCTAAGAATTAATAGAACAATATAGTAAAGGATATGCTAGAAGGAATCTTTATTATTGTTTTTGATTCTATAAAATGTTCTTTGAAATAGTCGACACACTGTGTCGACTATTTCAAAAATTAGTATCCAGGTTATATTAGTTATTCCATTTAAAGTACATATTTGCTAATAGAATAATTCGAAGTAGAAATTGATACTTTACAACAAGTTATTTGAATATTCATTCCATTTTAGCTAAAATTATTTAAGTAGCTATAAATGAGCAAATTTAAAAATATATACAAAATCATCAAATAAACATAATACTTGCATAGGTTGATTTTCACAAAAATATGATTATGCTTTTGTGAGTTTTGTACAAAAAACATCTTCTAAAATTTAATCAAAAATAATTTAACTCAAATTGCATTTGTGCAATTTTTAGTATTTGCTCATTCATAGTAAGTAGAATGTTATTTAAGAACAAGTGAAAAATGAAAGATTTTTAAGAAAAAGAGGAATGATTTTTCAATCAAAAATAAAAAATTTACAAGAGGGTTAGGGAAACTTCCTTAATAAATTTATCACAATTATGCGATGAGCTATTTGTGATAAATTTTTGCCTGTGTACGGACACAGGCAGTGCTTGCTATGATTGTTTCTGAAGAATTTATTGGGATATATCATTTGTATTGACTTATTCAGAAATAGCAAGAGACGTAAAAGATATGAGTAGCATAGATTATCATAATGTTGTCAGAATTTCATAAACAGAAGGTCATAAAATTAAAATATAATCTAAACGACAATATGATAGTATTTGAATTTTCAAATAACATAGAAAGATTGTAAAATTATTTCTTTTCATAGTGATAAGAAATTGTAAATGGAGGAATTAGAGAATGAAAGAGTATAATATTTATTGTGATGAAAGTTGTCATTTGCCGAATGATGATGTAGATTTAATGGTGATTGGGGGGCTTTCTTGTCCTAAAGATAAAACAGAATTTATTAACAAGGCTATACGTGAAATTAAGAAACGTAACGGAGTATATGAATTTGCAGAAATCAAGTGGACAAAAGTGTCTGAGTCTAAATATAAAATGTATGAGGAACTTGTAGATTTGTTTTTTGATAATGCATTTTTAAATTTTCGTGCAGTTGTAGCATTAAATAAATCTAGATTGGATTATAATACATTCCATTTGTCGCATGATGATTGGTATCAACGTATTTATTATTTAACTTTGCGTGAAATGATGGATATAGGACATGCGTATTATATTTATGCAGATATTAAAGATACAAAAGGTTCACAAAAAATAGAGCAACTGAAACAAGTTTTAAATAATGTTGTAGGATATTTTTATGATGAAACAGTAAAAAATATTCAACTGGTACGTTCTGACCAAATTCAATTACTTCAATTAGCAGATTTACTTATTGGAGCAGTTTGTTATGCGAATAGAGGATTGAAAGGAAATTCTGCAAAATTGAAGCTAATTAATCACATTGAGGAAAAATGTGGAAGAATCTTGAATAAGACAACACCTAAAGTAGAAAGCAAGGTAAATATTTTTAAATGGACGCCAAGGGAGGTATAAAGAATGAAGTGTGATACTATCCCTGAAATTATTGAATTAGATAATTTTGATGGAAATTATGAAAAGTATGAAGAAGCTGTTTATTTATCTTATAAGACTACTTTTGAAGGACAGGAATTCTTTTGGGGAAACAAAAGGATTGCACATAAAAAACATCCAATGTATAAAGAAAAACCAGGTACTTTTTGGCATATTATTTCTAATGGAGAAGATGAAGCAAATCGTATTCCTGATTTGAGGAGATATGAAAGAGTTGCATGGCCTGCACATATTTTAGGTTATTGTGTGCACTATTGTGATAAAATTCTTACATGGAAAAATATCCGAAAAGGAAAAACAAGAATATTGATATGGTGTAAAGAAATTGAGTATCTTGTTGTTCTAGATGAAAGAAAAGATTTTTGTATATTTTGGACAGCATATCCAGTGACATATCGTCATACAAAAGAAAAATTACAGAAAGAATATGATGAATATGTAAAACAAAATAAGTAAAGCAAAAAGTGCTTGTTTGATACAAGCACTTTCGTTACTCCTTCTTCCTATGGAATGGTAGATGAGCTATATTGTGCACACTACATAGTATGCAAAAAACTTTCGATATAATACCACTAATCATATAAAATGTCAATGTTTATCTTCAATCATATTATAGTCTATCTATATGAAAAAATCAATAAAAATTTCGACATTGATGATAGTAATTCAAAACCTTATTTGGTATGTTGCAAAATAATTTGTTCCCATAAAAGTAGTAGAGTAAATCTAAAATTTTTATAAAAGTTATTAAAAATTAGATTTTTTTCTATAATTTGCCCCTTATTATTCGTGTTATTGGTAGAGGGAAAGGATAGGATTCTATTTCTCTATTAACAAATCAGTTTGTGTGTGAAATAAAGGAGGATTTTATGCAGAGAGTACCAAAAACAATGAGTAAGAAAAGATTAGTTCGTTATAAAGAGGGTGCTGAAATGTACAGTATGGGAATGAACAAGTTTCAGACACTTGCGAAGGATGCAGGGGCAATATTAAAAATTGGGAGAATGGTGTTAGTGGACCTTGATGTATTTGACGAGTATTTGGAGTCTTTTCGTGTAAGGTAATTAACTTTTGAGGAAAGATTTTTTGGAAAGCTAGAAATAAGGATTGACTTTTAGTTAAACTGAATTTATAATGGTAAAGAATGGAGGTGCATAGGATGGCGAGAACAGGGAGACCAAAGTCAAATAATCCTAAAAAATATGTGTTTGGATTAAAATTGACGGAGGAAGAAGCAGAACGTTTGAGAGAATATGCGTCCAGACATGACATGACCATAACACAGGTTCTTCAAAAGGGTATTGATATGCAGTATGCGATGGAAGAATCCAATTAGTTAGTACAAAATCTCTTTCCTGAAGAAAGGAGAAGAGATGGCAAAGTCAAGGAAAGATAACAAAGGAAGAGTATTAAGAAAAGGTGAAACGCAACGTAGTTGTGATGGTAAGTATGTGTATACTTATACAGATGTAGAAGGAAAGCGTAGGAGCATCTATTCTAAGGATATTTTAGAATTGCGAGAACGAGAAGCAAAGTTAATCAAAGACCAGTTAGAAGGCGTAGATGTCTATGCTGCTGGTAATTCTACCATCAATTTTGTATTTGATAGGTACATAGCAATTAAGTCGGAGTTAAGAAATACGACTCGAAAAAATTATAAGTATATGTATGACCGTTTTATTCGAAAAGGATTTGGTAAGAAGAAAATTGCTTCGGTGAAGTATTCGGATGTATTGCAGTTTTATCAATATTTATTACAAGAGAAGAAAATGCAGATTAACACATTAGAAATGATACATACAGTATTACATCCTACATTTCAACTTGCTGTGCGTGATAACATTATTCGTGTTAATCCGAGTGATGGGGTAATGGCACAGATTAAAAAACAGCCTGGAAAAAATCATGGAGTAAGACATGCGTTGACAGTAGAGCAACAAAGAGCCTTTATTCGATATGTAGAACAGAATCCTGCATATTCTCATTGGATATCTTTAGTTAAGTTTTTATTAGGAACAGGGTGTCGCATTGGAGAAGCAATCGGAATTCGATGGCAAGATGTTGATTTTGAAAAACGTATGATTCATATTAATCATAGTCTGGTATATTATACAACCGATTATAAAGACCATGCTATGTGTACATTTTCGGTATCTCTTCCAAAAACAGAAGCAAGTATACGCAATATTCCGATGATAGATGCAGTGTATGAAGCACTGCAAGAAGAATTGGAGTTCCAGAAAGAACATGGGTTTAATGAAACAGAAATTGATGGAATGAGTGGATTTATTTTTATGAATCGGTTTGGTTCGGTTCATAATCCACAAACCGTAAATCGAGCGATTAAGCGTATTTATGAATCTTACAATGCAGAGGAAATTGTGAAGGCTGCTAAGAAACATCGAGAGCCTTTGTTAATACCACATTTTTCTTGTCATCATTTGCGACATACTTTTTGCTCTAGACTTTGTGAAGTAGAAACAAATTTAAAGGTAATTCAGTCCATTATGGGACATGCCAGTATAGAAACAACGATGAATATCTATGCAGAAGTTACTGATGCGAAAAAGCAACAATCAATGAATCATTTAGCACACACATTAGATGTATTTTAGGAAAGAGTCCATTTGGATTGACAAAGTACGACAAAATGTGTGCCATACGATAAAAGTACGACAAATTTCAGAGGGATAATAAACGAAAATATGCTATTTTAATTAAATGAAAAAGCTAAAAAGTGCTTTAATAAAGAAAAAGGTAGCATAATAAAATAAATTGGTGAAGATTCCCAACAATGAAAACATTGGACAAATAAAGCCAGTAAAATAAAGGGTTTGAGGACATCAAAGAGAATTTTTACTACAAATTTACTACAAATTTGC
>CALAEX010000087.1 GCA_937891165.1 uncultured Lachnospiraceae bacterium
ATGAAAGATATCAAGAAGGATTCAAAGACTTGCCAGTACAGATGAATCCTTATATCAAGGATATCATGGAACCAAACTTTTGGCTATCCTGTTTGTTAATTGATGAAGATGCGATGTGTAAACAAGTCCGTAGTGATAATGAAGCGTTATATGTAAAAGAAATAGGAAAAACTTGTCCAACGGAGATTATGGAGAGGTTAGCAGAGTATAACATCGAATCTCGTCCGATTTGGAAGCCAATGCATATGCAACCAATCTATCGTATGCATCCATTTATTACGGTAGAAGGAACTGGACGTTGTAGAAGTAATGCTTACATAGATAAAGGTAAAGCAGTGGATGTGGGAGCAGACATTTTTGCAAGAGGATTGTGTTTACCAAGTGATATTAAGATGACAGAGGAAGAACAGAATATAGTTATTAATATAATTCGTTCTTGTTTTGAATAATAGAATTTGAGGATAGATATATGTATGTAAAATTTTTAAAAAGAGGTATAGATTTTACGCTTTCTTTGATTGCTTTGATTATTTTAGCACCCATTTTTTTCATCTTAATTATTTTAGGTACAATTGCTATGCGTGGCAATCCATTTTTTGTACAAGCAAGACCAGGTAAAAGAGGAAGCGATGGAAAAGAGAAAATATTTAAACTTATTAAATTTCGTACAATGAGTAATCAAAAAGATAAAGAGGGAAATCTTTTGCCAGATAAAATGAGACTTAATAAATATGGTTGTATTCTTCGTGCTACGTCATTAGATGAAATTCCTGAACTAATTAATATTTTAAAAGGGGATATGTCTATTGTTGGACCTAGACCTCTTGCTATGCAATATTTAGATTTTTATAATGAAAAGGAACGAAGACGGCATGATGTTTTACCAGGCTTGACGGGTCTTGCTCAAATTAATGGTAGAAATTGTATTAATTGGCCAGAAAGATTTGCTTATGATTTAGAATATGTAGATAATATTAGTTTTCGTATGGATATGAATATTATTCTGAAAACGGTATTAAAAGTATTGAAACGTAGTGATGTATCTGTAAGAGCGACAGGAACCATTATGGATTTTGATAAATATCGTATGTTAGAGAATGAAGGGAAGTTAAAAAATGTATCTAGCAAAGAAGAATGACCATTGTGTTTCGCTTCGATTTATAGAGGATTCGGATGCTATTTTTTTAATGGAATTAAATAATGATTTAGAAATTGCTCAATATGTTGTTGGAAATCCAAGACAGGTTACATTGCAAGAGCAAATGCAGTGGATGGAGAAAGTAACATCTGAAACACAAACAAAAAGATTTATCGTGGAGTATGATGGAGTATCCGTAGGAACAGTGATTATTTCTAATATTGATTTATCAAATTTGACAGCTAATGTAAATATTAAGTTACAGAGTTCTGCAAGAGGAAAAGGAATTGGGAAACAGAGTATTAAGCTTGCATTAAAGTATTGTTTTGAAAGTATCGGGATGTTTTGTGTTACAGCTCATGTGCTTTCCTTTAATAGAGTATCTTTAGCTTTGTTTGAGAGTTGTGGATTTGTGAAAGAGGGAATTTTGCGAAGTAGAGTGATAAAAAACAAAGAACGATATGATTTAGTAAGTTTTTCTATCACTTATTCGGAGTTTAACCAAACCACATACTAAATCATATTTGTTGGTGTTGAGTGAAAAGGCGGTGTTGATGGTGGAAATAGGAAGTGAATTTAGTACAAATTCGGCAATCTATGGACAAAATGAATATTTTGAACTTAGTAATTATTCTAAGAGATATGTTTTGTCTGGGAGAACGGGATTACATTTGATAGCAGAAGAAGTAAAGGAAAAAGTTTCTACGATTGCATTGCCTGATTATTGCTGTGGTTCTATGATTGCTCCATTTATAAAACAAGGATTTCATATATCATTTTATAAGGCTTTTGATTTATATAATGTTATGTTGGATAGAGAAGTCCAAGCGGTTTTGGTTATGGATTATTTTGGATTTTTATCGAATGAAACTTTGGATTTTGTATTACGATGTAAGAAAGAAAAGAAGGTCGTGATTGTTGATGCAACACAAACTGCTTTTTCTTATTCCAAAACATACGATTTAGCTGATTATATTGTTGTAAGTTATAGAAAATGGTTGGATAGTCTTTGTGCTGTAGTATACAGCAAAAATGGATTTCATATTTCTGAAAACAGTATCGAACATTCATCTTATAGAGAAACATGGAGAACCGCTGCAAGTTTGAAAGACAACTATTTAAAAGGTCTATTTGATAATAAGCAAGAATTTTTAATGTTGTTTACAAGTGCTAATCATGAGTTGGATTTTGATTATGTTGGATATAAAGCAAATGATTCTGAGATTACAATGATGCATATGGCGGATTCTTTGTTTATAAGAAAGACTCGTCGAGAGAATGCAAACTATTTGATAGACAAAATTAAAAAATTATCTGAGATTTTTGAGGTACAGCTTATTTTTGATGATATGGGAATGGAAGATTGTCCCTTATTTGTTCCTATTCTTGTAAACGAGAAGAAAAGAAGTGTGATTAGAAATGAATTAATTAAAAATAATATTTACTGTCCAATCCATTGGCCGATAGACCAACGATATCCATATCATGTTACGTTATATCATCAAAAAGAATTATCGCTGATTTGTGACCAAAGATATGGTTTAGAGGAAATGAGAAGACAGATTTTAATATTATCACAAGCTTTAAAAAATTGATTTTATTATTAAAAATAGAATACATATTGGGAAAGGAAAAAACAGATGAAAACAATATTAGTTACAGGAATTGGTGGGCTGACTCCTCGTTCTATAACTGGAATTATTAGAGAAAATCATCCAGACTATAAAATTATTGGATGTGATATAGAAAAAAAGGCAGTAGGCTTTTTTATGAAAGGATTGTTGGATGAATATTATGTTTGTCCTAAATGTACATCACCAGATTATTTTCCTTGGGTAGAAAAGTTGGTCAAAGAAAAAAATATTGATTATGCATTTGTGCAACCAGAAAGTGAGATTGTGGAATGGGGTGATTACTATGATAAAAATGGAAAATATCCTTGTCCTGTTTTTATGGGAAGTAAACTTCTTTCAGTTTCATTAAAAGATAAATCTATTATGGCAGATTTATTGAAAGGAACAGAATTTATTCCAAAGACAATCAAAGTAACACAAGATAATCCAAGATATGAAGATGTAGCACAAGAGATAGGTTTCCCTTGTTGGATTCGTGCAACGGAAGGAACGGGAGGACTTGGGTCACTACGTTTGGATGATATTGCAAGTTATAAAAGTTGGTTATTTATCAATGCTCATATTCCAGAGTTTACGGTAAGTGAGTTTCTTACAGGACGTCATCTAGCAAATGAAATGTTGTATTACAATGGAGAATATGTTAAGGGTGCAGCTTTAGAATGTGTAGAATATGTAATGGCAAATATTGCACCTTCTCGTGTTACTGGTAATACTCGTTTTGGGCGTTTCTTGAATGAAGATAACATTAATGAATTTTGTGATAGATGTATCAAATATCTTGAAAATAAGCTAGGAGTACTTGCACATGGTATTTTGTCTTTTGATTTAAAAGAGGATAAAAACGGAAATATGAAAGTAACCGAAGTAAATATTCGTCATATGGCGTATGCAGGAGTAATGGCTCATGTTGGATTTGATTTAATAGAAGATACTATCAAGATTATGGAAGATGGAAATTGTGACAGAGTGGAGAGAGCACCATTTTATCATTATGAAAAGCCATATATCTTTTTAAGAGATGTAGATGTAGAGCCAATTATTTTAGAAAGTGAAGAAAAATTAGGAGTGTAATTATGAATGTATTATTTCTTACAATTGGACGAATAGGAAGTATTGAAAATCATGGAATTTATACAGATTTATTACGTTGCTTTCGAAATAATGGTCATAATGTATATATTGTTCATCCTTATGAGAAAAGAACAGGTTTAAAGACAAAATTGGTAGAAGATAATGGAGTACATATTTTATCAGTTTCTATAGGTAATATTACTAAGTGCAGTATGATTGAAAAAGGTATTTCTACTTTGCAAATTGAATCGAAGTTTTTATATGCTATTAAAAAGTATATAAAGGATGTTACATTTGATTTGGTGTTATATTCTACACCGCCAATTACATTTGTAAAAGTAATTCAGTATATAAAAAAGAAAGATAATGCTAAGTCATATTTACTTTTAAAAGATATTTTTCCACAAAATGCTGTGGATTTGGGAATATTGTCTACTAAAGGAATAAAAGGAATTTTGTATCAATATTTTAGAAAAAAAGAAAAGAAACTGTATCAAATATCGGATTATATTGGATGTATGTCACAAGCAAATGTAGATTATGTATTAAAACATAACCCAGAAATTAAAGCATCAAAAGTTGAAATTTGTCCAAATTGTATTGAAGTATTAGATATAAATATGTCAAAAGAAGAAAAGGATAAAATGAGAGAAAGGTATAATATACCATTAGATAAGAAAGTGTTTGTTTATGGTGGCAACCTTGGAAAACCACAAGGAATTAATTTTATGATGGAATGTTTACGAAGTCAAAAAGATAATTCAGAGGTATTTTTCCTTATTGTAGGGGCTGGAACAGAATATGGAAAGATAGAAAAGTTTATCAAAGAAGAAAAACAGCAAAATGTAAAACTGATGGAACAAATGCCAAAAGACGATTATGACAGGATGATTGCAAGTTGTGATATTGGAATGATTTTTTTAGATTATAGATTTACGATTCCAAACTTTCCGTCTAGATTGCTTGCTTATATGCAAGCGAGATTACCTGTATTAGCTTGTACAGATTCAAATACGGATATTGGTAAGGTAATTGCAGAAGATGGATTTGGGTGGTGGTGTGAAAGTAGTGATATAAAAAACTTTAAAGAAATAATTAATCAGATTCTTGCTATTACTACTGATAAAATTGTACAAATGAAAAATAAAGAAATTCAATATTTAAGAGATAATTATAGTTCAGAAAAGGTATATCAAATAATTGTACGCAGAAAGAAATAGTAACTAAAATAATTATTTTAATTTAAAGTAAATTTTGAATATACTCGCAAAATAGATAATATATTTGGCTTTCCTAATTATTATTTGATAATAGATATTAGACGATAGTTGGAGATTTGATTTTATGAAAATTTTAATGATAAATTCTGTTTGTGGAATTCGAAGTACAGGGCGTATATGCACTGAATTAGCAGATAAATATATTGCAGATGGTCATATAGTAAAAGTTGCATATGGTCGAGAACAAGTTCCAGATAAATATAAAGAGATTAGTATGCGTATTAGTAATAATATGGATGTATACTTTAGTGCATTAAAAGCTCGTTTATTAGATAATGAAGGATTTAATAATATTAGTGCAACGAAACGATTTCTGAGATGGGCAGATGAATATAACCCAGATTTATTATGGTTACATAATTTGCATGGGTATTATATAAATTTAGATTTGTTGTTTAGATGGATTAAATCAAGACCTAATATGCAAGTAAAATGGACATTACATGATTGTTGGGCATTTACAGGTCATTGTGCATACTTTACTTTTGTAAAGTGTGAAAAGTGGAAAGAAAATTGTTATAATTGTGTGCAAAAAAGACAATATCCCAAAAGTATTTTTTGTGATAATAGTAGGAATAATTTTAAAAGAAAAAAAGAGTTATTTTTAGGAATATCTAACATGACTATTGTCACAGTATCTCATTGGTTGGAAAATTTAGTAAAGCAAAGTTTTTTAAAAGAATATCCAATTGAAGTTCAATATAATACAATAAATACAAAAGTTTTTAAACCTACTGTAAGTGATTTTCGACAAAAGAATGGATTAAAAAGTAAAAAAATTGTTCTTGGAGTTGCTAGTTTTTGGAGTGATAGAAAAGGATTAGGGGATTTTATAAAGTTAGCTGAAATGTTAGATGATAATTATGCAATTGTTATGGTAGGTCTTTCTAAAAAACAATTAAAACATATTCCAAGAAAAATTATGGGATTTACTAGAACTAATAATGTTAAAGAATTAGTAGAAATTTATTCTGCAGCAGATGTGTTTGTTAATCCAAGCCGTCAGGAAACTTTTGGTTTAACAACACTTGAAGCTATATCGTGTGGAACACCAGCAATTGTATATCAAGATACTGCTTGTGAAGAAGTAGTTAATATGTATGGTGGTATAGCAGTATCTCAAAATATTGAGTCATTATATGAAGCTATTATGGTAATGATTAAAAGAGATAAATTAATATAAAAAATAAAGTTTCTATTTAAAAAAATGTAAATACTTCTAATATTTATAGATAAATAAATATTAGAAATGAAGGGGGATTATATGGTTGGTGAATGTATTTAGACAAAAAGCAGTTTTTTTTTCTAAATGGATCATAGCAATTTATCCATTAATGATAGGATTACAATTTGTTCATTTGTTTATTAATTCATTTCGACATGGTGTAATAATAAGTGTAATTTTATTAATAATGTTATTTTGGTTGATATTTATTAAAAAAATTAAAGTAGTGAAAAGTGATGTTGACTTAATTGTATTATTTTATTTTATCTATAATGTCTTTTCTATTTTGTTGTTATTATTATCAAAGGTGTCGATATCAATCGGTATTGCAGAATTTGCAACAGGGTTATTTCCTGTTTTATTTTATCTTGTTGGGAGAGATAATTCATTAAGAGAGCAATTATTCTTACAATATTTTTTGAAATCAGTATTTTTTATGATTATAGTTGGATATATTTTTTATATTTTTAACCCAGAAATATATTTTCGCTATATGGAAAATAATAGTTATATGTTTTTTAGAAGTGTATATATGCAAAATCCAAGAATGGTATCATTTATTGGTTCTTCATCAGTAGGAGCATTATCTACTTGTTCTTTTGCGTATTTTATTCATCAAATAACTATGAAAAAAGAAAAAATGTTGAAGAACATGTGTATAGGGTTGCTAAGTTTAGGAGCTGCTATTTTATCCTTGCAACGTGTTGCTTGGTTATGTTGTATTTTAATTATAATTTCATATTCTATGTTTGTTTCACGCAATAAATTAAGAACAGCAATAATTATGAGTATATTTATTATTCTTGCAGTAATTATAATTACTAATTTTCCAAATTTGGTTCAAGTGTTAGAATGGCGTATTAATGGCAGTGAAAATATATTTAGTGAAAGAAATGGGAATTGGTTAAAAGTTTTTGATCAAAATATATTGAGTTTACTGTTGGGAAATGGTTTAGGGTCATCAGGACATAGAGCAATGGAACAAAATAAAATGGTGATTGTTGACGGTAATTATTTTAAGATGATTTATGAAATTGGATTGATTGGTACAGGACTTTTTATAATGATTATAATTGCTGGTCTTTTAAATGGATATAAAAAATTTAGAAAAGGTTATAAAAACATGATGATGTATTTGGCGTTTGTGTCTGTTATATGTATACATGGAATTGGTTCTAGTGTATTTACATTCCAAATTGTAGTCATATTATTTTGGTATTCGCTGGGGCGTTGTCAGGCAAAAATATCAGGAGATTTATTAGAAGGGATTGAAAAATGAAAAAAGAAAAAAATAAAATACTTGCTTTATATTTACCTCAATATCATGCAATACCAGAAAATGATATGTGGTGGGGAAAAGGTTATACAGAATGGACTGCTGTAAAGGGAGCAAAACCTTTATTTTATGGTCATATGCAACCCAAAGTTCCACTTAATAAGAATTATTATGATTTAAGTGAACAGGATGGTAAAACATGGAAATGGCAAGCTGAACTTGCTAAAAAATATAATATATATGGTTTTTGTATTTATCATTATTGGTTTGATGAGGGGAAACAATTATTAGAAAAGCCAATGGAGATTTTATTAGCACATCCAGAAATAGATATTAATTATTGTATTTGTTGGGCAAATGAAACATGGGCAAGGAATTGGTATGGACAATTTAATAGTGTTTTAATGAAGCAAGAGTATCGTGGAATAAAAGAATATAAAGCTCATTTTGATTACCTTTTGCCATTTTTTAAAGATAAAAGGTACATAAAGGTAGATAATAAACCTATGGTAAATATTTATCGTTGTGAAGATATAGAGGATTTGGAGTCTTTTAGACTTCTTTGGGATGACCTTGCTCGTCAAAACGGTTTTTCAGGAATATATATTGTTTCTGCAAGGACTGGAAGGAAAAAAATTGAAGCGAGAACTCATTTGATAGATGCATTTTATAATTTTGAACCAGGTTATACAAGAAATCATATTGAAACCTTTTGTGATCTTTTTTTGGAGAGAGTATGGACGATTTTTGCGAAAGGAATGAATAAATTTTTTAAAACAAATATTGTTGAAAATAAAGTAGATGCTAGGAAAGTATATTTTCGAATGAAAGAACAAAATCGACAATTGGAGAAACCAGTCTATCCTGGTGTATTTGTTAAATGGGATAATACACCTCGTAGAGGAAAAAAAGGGATAGTTTATTTTCATACTGCACCCAACTTATTTGGGGAGCAATTGAAATACATTTTACAGTTCAATAATAAAATGTGTGTTGATAATGAATTTATTTATATAAATGCTTGGAATGAATGGGGAGAAGGATGTTATCTTGAACCAGATGAGAGTGATAAATATAGTTATTTGGAAGAAGTAAAAAAGGCATTTAGTCTATAGGAAATAATAAAGACTTGCGTATAAAATGTTTAACATTTTTTAAGGGAGGGAAAGTAATTAATGAAGATTACATATATTTCTCATGTAGATTGGGATTGGATTAAACAAAGACCACAGTTTTTAGCAGAAGAAATGGCAGAAAAATGTCAGATAGTTTATGTATATAGAAAAGTCATAGGTCAGAGACTGGGAGTGAAAAATATTAAAAATCCTAAAATAAAGTACAAAGTTATTTATTTACTTCCGTTAACACGCTTTAGAATTATTCGGAAGATTAATACTTGGATTTGTAAAGTAGTTGAAAAGAGTATTGTGCTTAGAGAAAAGACAGATATAATATGGACTTCAGATTGTCATTGTACAGATATTTTTGGAAAGAATAAAAAAGTTGTATATGAAGTAATGGATTTGTATGGAGAAATGGTTATAAGTCAAAAAGAAAAACAGAAAATTTTTAGTGATGAGCAAATGATGATGGAAAAAGCAGATCATGTTATTGTTACTAGTTTATATATACAAGAAAAGTTACAGGAAATATATCATATTCCAAAACAAAATATAAGTATAATACGAAATGGTGTTTCATTAAAACAAAAAAATATTAAAAATATAACAAATAAGAAAAATACTAAAGGAAAAATAAAATTGGCATATATTGGAACAGTTGCAGGGTGGTTTGATTGGGAAAAAATAGAATATAGTTTAGAAAAATTATCTAATATAGAATATCATATTATCGGACCAGTTGCAGAAAAGCCTAGTATTGAATTACCAGATGATCGGATAATATTTTATGGTTCAATTCAACATGAAAAATTATCAGATATAGTAAAAGATATGGATATTTTATTAATGCCATTTGTAGTTAATGAAATTGTGAAAGCAGTTGATCCAGTTAAATTATATGAATATATTAATTTTTTTAAAGATATTATTTGTGTACAATATAAAGAAATAGAACGATTTTCAGATTTTGTATATTTTTATCATACTTCAGAAGAATATGTAGATGCAATAAATAAAATTATTCAAGGAAATAAAAGTAAATATACGTTTGAACAAGCAGAAAAATTTTTGAAACAAAATAGTTGGGAGAAACGTGCTGAAGAAGCAGTACAAGTTTGTAAAGAACTGTTGAAATAGAAAATAATAACACTTTATTTTAATAAAGCGTTTTAAAGTTATTGTTAGAATTGAGTATTGTATAGAAGATATCAAAAGAAGGGAGATGTATATATAGATGAAAAGAATTGCAATATATGGGATTGGGGGGTTATATAATTATGGATGTGAGGCCATTGTGCGAGGAACAGTAGAATTAATTAATAGAATATATCCAAATTCAAGTATTACATATTATTCTAAATGTTTTGAATATGATAAAAAACAAATAAGTGATTTGAGTATAAAATTAGTTAATATTGAATCTAAAAGTAATATTTTAAAAAAAACAATTACTAGAATAGTTACAAAGCTTGGAATTGAATATATTCCATTTACAAAGAAGAATTTTAAAAAGATAATTGAGCAATCGGATGTGATATTTTCTGTAGGGGGAGATATATATTCTATTCCAGAATATATGCGAAAAGAAAAAAAATATAGATATGTCAATGAGTTGGTGGAATTTGGTAAATATGCAAAAAAGCAAGGAAAGAAACTTATTATTTATGGAGCATCTATAGGACCATTTGGAGAGTATAATAATGCTTTACAATATTTTATAAAACATCTGAAGCAAGTTGATTATATATTTTGTAGAGAAAAAATAACAATGGAGTATTTAAGAAATTTGGGTATAAGTAAAAATACGAGTTTTTTACCGGATCCTGCTTTTATTGTTTCATATAAAAATATAACATTATTGGAACGTAGATATATAGGTATAAATTTAAGTGAATTATCTTTAAAGGAGCTTTATGGAAATGTAAAACAAGAAGATATAGAGGCAATATGTGTTACTATAAAAAATATATATTTGAATATGAAAATGCCAATTATGTTAATACCACATGTGGTTAGTCCTGTCATAAGTTTTGATAATGATTTAATTTTTTTAAGTAAAATATATAGAATGCTAGATGAAAGTGTGAAAGAAAATACTATTTTAGTAGAACCTAAAGGTTTTTTAGATGCGAAGGAGTATTTAAAACAATGTAAATTAGTTATATGTGCAAGAATGCATTGTGCTGTAAATGCTTTAACAGTAGGAACTCCAACAGTGTTTTTGTCATATAGTATCAAATCTAAAGGTATGACGGAGTATATTTATGATACAGATAGATGGATTTTATCACTTAAAGAATTGCATACTAATAAATTAATTGAAATATTGCAAGATATGAATAAGAATTTAGATGAGATTGGTTTGCAATTGTATGATAAGATGATTGAAATTGAAAAATATTATATTGAATGGTATACATATAAAGGAAATTTAGGTGAATAATTAATGAAAGTTAAGAATATTGAACATAAGCTAAGAGTGGGTTTAATTTGGAATGTGTCAGGAACAATTATAAGTAAAGTAATTGTTATGATAACAGCAATTTTGACAGCAAGAATACTAGGTGCAGATAAGAATGGTGAATTTGGAATAATTAATAATACTGTTGGTATGTTTTCAACATTTGCTGTATTGGGACTTGGGACAACAGCTACTCGTTTTATTGCAGAATTTAAAGAAGATGAAAGAGAACGCTGTGGAAATATTATTGCATTAGCGATGGCGTTTGCGTTAATATCTTCTGTTTTGTTTGCTGCAGTGCTTATATTTAAAGGAGAGTGGCTTGCTAGAACTACACTTAATAATGAAGAATTAACAATGGGACTTAGCTTATCTTCTATTATGATGGTATTTAATACATTAAATACAGTTCAAAATAGTATATTGTCAGGATTTGAAGATTTTAAATCAATAGCGAAAATTTCTGTAATACAAGGAATTATTTCTTTTCCAATATTTCTTGTATTTACTTATTTACTGGGAGTAAATGGGTTGGTTATTGGATATGGGATTGTAGGTAGTATATCTTTTTTTGTTGCTAGGTTTAAAATTATTTCTTTATGTAAAAGATACTCGATTAATGTTTTGTATAAGAATTGCTTAAAAGAATACAAAATATTTTTTAAATTTGCATTACCTTCTATGCTAATGAATGTACTAGTTATTCCCGTAACTTGGTTAGGAAATACAATCATAATACAAGATGAATTAGGATATTATAATTTGGGTGTATTTAATGCTGCAAATCAATGGAGAACTGCTATTACATTGCTTCCAACTGCAATTGGTAATGTTATTTTACCATATATAATATCTAATGATGATGAGAAAATAGAGAATATAAATATATTATTATCATGGGTTATTGTAACTATATTATCGTCTGGTGTGATGTGTATTTCTAATGTAATTGCTTGGTTTTATGGGAATAGTTATCCAGCAGAAATATTAAAACAAGCTATAATTATAATCTGTTTAATGTGTGAATTATTATCTTTTAAAGAAGGAATTGCTCGAAATTTAGTAAAGCATAGTTATATGTGGTTTGGTTTCTTTAGTAATTTACTTTGGGGTGTTTGTTTTATTGTTGGGATAATTATGTTGAGAGAAAAAGGTGTTGTTGGAATTGCTTTAGCTTATTTAGTTTCATATTTTGTGACTACAATAATTTTTGTCCCATATTATATTACAAAAGGGATAGTAAAAAAACAATATCTTTTAGATAGAAAAATTTTATTATTATGGACAGCATATATATTTCAAACAATTCTTTTCTTTTTTGAATATTCCATAGTATTAAGAATTGCTTCGGTTGTCTTAGGTATGTTTATTTTATATTATATTTGTAAAGTATATTTTGAAGTAGATAATGTTTTCTTGAAACTTAGAAGAAAGTTAAGGAGAGAAAGATGATACAACTTGTAAAAAAGGAAGAATGTTGTGGATGTAAAGCATGTGAACAGATTTGCCCCCAAAATTGTATTATAATGGAAAATGATAAAGAGGGATTTTGGTATCCTCAAATTGATTTTTCAAAATGTATAAAATGTAATCTTTGTGAAATAGCATGTCCGGTTAATAATTTAAGAATAAATGATAGGACAAGATGTTATGTGATGCAAAGTAAGGAACAGAATCGTTTATATAATAGTTCTTCTGGGGGGATTTTTTCGACTATTTCTGAATTAGTTTTTGCTAAAGAAGGTGTTATTTTTGGAGCAGGTTTTGATGAAAAGTGGTCAGTAAAACACAAAAAAGCAATATCTATAGCAGAATTGCAAATTTTACAAAAATCAAAGTATGTTCAGAGTGATATTAACAATACATATAAAGAGGTAAAGGAACTTTTAGAAGAAGGAATTCAGGTGATGTATACAGGAACTCCTTGTCAAATTAATGGGTTAAGTTCTTTTCTAAGAAAAGATTATGAGAATCTTATTTTAATTGATATTATATGTCATGGAGTACCTTCACCTGGATTATGGAATTATTATTTAAATGAATATATTGGAAGAAAAATTGGAGGAGTCAATAAAATTACAAAAATTGATTTTCGAGACAAACGATTTGGATGGAGAAATTATTCTTTAGGAATAAAGAATGGATGTAAGTATTTATATAGTAAAACAGTTGAAAGTGATCCATATTTGGTTGCTTTTCAGAATAATATAACTTTAAGACCATCTTGTTATCAATGTTATTTTCATGAAGGTATGAGGCGTAGTGATATTACAATTGCTGATTGTTGGGGGGCAGATCAAATTGTTCCGTCTTGGGATAAAGATGATATTGGGATATCTCTTGTAGTATCACATACTAATAAAGGTGATGAGATATTAGAGTCAGTTAAAGAACAAGTTAAGTGGGAAGAGATATCATTAGAAAATGCAGTAAAATACAATAGAAATTATTTTGAGTCAGCCTTAAAAAATCCTAAGAGAGAAATCTTTTTTAGAGAAATCTTTTTTGGAGATTTTAGTAAAGTTGTGAATAAATATTGTGAATGTTCAAATAAGAAGAAAATTAAAAAAGAAATTAAAAAGGTTATTTGGTTCTTAAAAAAGGTTATAAGGTCGATTAAAACACATAAATGAGTAAATTTTGAAATATGAACATAGTAATAATAATATAGTCAGAAAGATTAGTAGAACGAAAGATAAAGCGGGAGGTATAACTTGGTGAATGATTTTTGTAGGAAGGTGGATTGTATTAATGAAAAAAATAATGGTTGTTTTTGGTACACGTCCAGAAGCGATTAAAATGTGTCCTTTGGTTAATGAATTAAAGATGAGAAATAATTTAAAAACAGTAGTTTGTGTAACGGGACAACATCGTCAGATGTTAGATCAAGTTTTAGAGGCATTTGGTGTTATACCCGATTATGATTTGTCTATTATGAAAGATAAACAAACATTATTTGATATAACGACTAATATTTTGAATGGTATTAGTGTTATACTTGATGAAGTAAAACCAGATGTTGTTTTAGTACATGGGGATACTTCAACAACTTTTGTAACAGCACTTGCTTGTTTTTATAAGCAGATTTTAGTAGGGCATGTAGAAGCAGGGTTGCGTACTTATAATATTTATAGTCCATATCCAGAAGAATTTAATCGGCAAGCAGTAGGAATTATTGCAAAATATAATTTTGCTCCTACAGAACTTTCAAGGAATAATCTTTTGAAAGAAGGGAAAGATTCGACTTCTATTTATATTACGGGTAATACTGCGATTGATGCTCTTAAAACAACAGTAAAAGATGATTATACACATTCAGAATTGGAATGGGCAAAAAATAGTCGTCTTATTATGATTACAGCACATCGGCGTGAAAATCTTGGAGAACCAATGCATCATATGTTTCGTGCAATTCGCAGAGTGTTAGACGAGTATTCAGATGTTAAGGCAATTTATCCTATTCATATGAACCCTATTGTTCGTAAAGCAGCAGAAGAAGAACTGGGAGATTGTGATAGAATTCATATTATTGAGCCTCTTGAAGTATTAGATTTTCATAATTTTCTTGCTCGTAGTTTTATGATTTTGACTGATAGTGGAGGAATTCAAGAAGAAGCACCATCACTTGGCAAGCCAGTACTTGTTATGCGTGATACTACAGAACGTCCAGAGGGTATTGCAGCAGGTACATTAAAATTAGTTGGTACAGATGAGCAAGTAATATATGATAATTTTAAACTGTTACTTGAAAATAAAGAGGTATATGATTCAATGTCAATGGCAAGTAATCCTTATGGTGACGGATTTGCATGTAAGAGGATTGCGGATATTTTGGAGGTAGGGTATGTCACTTTTTAAAGATAAAACTTTAATGATTACTGGTGGTACTGGTTCTTTTGGTAATGCCGTACTGAATCGTTTCTTAAAAACAGACATCGGTGAAATTCGCATTTTTTCTCGTGATGAGAAGAAGCAAGATGATATGCGTCACGAGTTTCAAGTGAAAATGCCAGAAGCAGCAGATAAAATTAAATTTTATATTGGGGATGTGCGTGATTTAGCTTCGGTGAAGAATGCGATGTACGGAGTGGATTACATATTTCATGCGGCGGCGTTAAAGCAAGTGCCATCGTGTGAGTTTTTCCCTGTAGAGGCAGTGAAGACGAATGTGATTGGGACAGAGAATGTGTTAACAGCTGCGATTGAGGCGGGAGTGCAGAATGTAGTTTGTCTTTCTACGGATAAGGCGGCGTATCCTGTAAATGCGATGGGTACTTCCAAGGCTATGATGGAGAAGGTCATTGTAGCAAAGGCTAGAACAACGAAAACGACAAAAATTTGTTGTACCAGATATGGAAATGTCATGTGTTCTCGTGGTTCGGTGATTCCATTATGGATTGACCAAATTCGTGCGGGAAATCCGATTACATTAACAGACCCAAAGATGACACGTTTTATTATGTCTTTGGATGAAGCGGTTGACCTTGTCTTATTTGCGTTTGAGCATGGGGAGGCAGGAGATATTTTAGTACAGAAAGCACCAGCGTGTACGATTCAAACACAGGCAGAAGCAGTGTGTGAATTATTTGGCGGAAATAAAGAAGATATTAAAATAATCGGAATTCGTCATGGAGAGAAGATGTATGAAACACTTTTAACGAATGAAGAATGTGCGAATGCCATTGATATGGGTGATTTTTACCGAGTACCATGTGATAAGCGTGGATTAAATTATGATAAGTATTTTAATCAGGGAGACAAAGAGCGAAATACATTAACAGAATTTAATTCCAATAATACAAAACTGCTGAGTGTAGAAGAAACAAAAGCAAAGATTGCTTCTCTAAGCTATATTCAAGAAGAATTAAAGAAGGATGGGAAATAAGATGAACATTCTGGTCACAGGTGCGAAGGGATTTGTTGGAAAAAACTTAGTAGCGAATTTAAATACTATCAAAGAGGGTAAAAATCGTACCAGAGACATAACGATTACAGAAGTATTCGAGTATGATATGGACACAGAACCTTCTTTATTAAAAGAATTTTGTCAGAAAGCTGATTTTGTGTTTCATTTAGCAGGGGTAAATCGTCCGAAAGAGCAAAGTGAATTTATGAGTGGTAATTTTGGTTTTTCTTCCACGTTATTAGAAACATTAAAGGAATGTGGAAATACTTGTCTCGTGATGTTATCGAGTTCGATTCAAGCAACTTTGATTGGTCGTTATGGCGAGTCAGATTATGGAAAATCAAAATTAGCTGGGGAAGAATTATTTTTTGAATATAGCAAAGAAACAGGTGCAAAAGTGCTTGTGTATCGTTTTCCAAATTTATTTGGAAAGTGGTGTAGACCAAATTATAATAGTGCGGTAGCTACGTTTTGCCACAATATGGCTCACGGGCTTCCAATTCAAGTCAATGACCGTTCCACCGAATTAGAGTTACTGTATATTGATGATTTGGTAGAAGCGTTGTTAGATGCTTTAGAAGGTAAGGAACAGTATTGTAATTACGAAGGATTACAAGCAGTGGGAGCACCGGATGGTCGGTATGCTTATGTTCCGATAACCCATAAAGTAACCTTGGGGGAAATCGTCGATTTATTAGAACAATTTCAAGCACAGCCAAAGACCTTATATTTACCAGAAATAGCAGAAAATTCGTTTGCGAAAAAATTGTATTCGACGTATTTGTCGTATCTTCCAAAGGAAGCGGTTGCATTTCCTTTAAAGATGAATGCGGATGAGAGAGGTAGTTTTACCGAATTATTGAAAACAGCAAATCATGGTCAAGTTTCCGTGAATATTTCAAAGCCAGGTGTGACGAAAGGACAGCATTGGCACAATAGTAAGTGGGAATTTTTTATCGTGGTGTCTGGACATGGGTTAATTCAGGAGAGAAAGATAGGAACAGACGAAGTGATAGAGTTTGAAGTATCGGGAGAAAAGATAGAGGCGATTCATATGCTTCCAGGGTATACACATAATATTATTAATTTATCGGAAACAGAGAATCTAGTGACGGTGATGTGGGCAAATGAAGCGTTTGACCCAAAGCATCCGGATACGTTTTTTGAAAAGGTGGAGGAATAGGGCATGGTTTCGTTTCAAAACAATGGGAAATTAAAGTTATTGATTATTGTTGGTACTCGTCCAGAAATTATTCGTTTGGCAGCAGTGATAAAGAAATGTCGGAAGTATTTTGATACGATTTTAGCTCATACGGGTCAAAACTACGATTACAATTTGAATGGTGTCTTTTTCCGTGATTTAGAATTAGATGACCCAGAGGTGTACTTAGATGCCGTGGGAGAAAATTTAGGACAAACGATGGGGAATATCATTGCTCGTTCGTATGAATTGATGGTGGAGATTCAACCAGATGCGGTATTAGTATTAGGGGATACCAATTCTTGTTTAAGTGTGATTGGGGCAAAGCGATTGCATATTCCTATTTTTCATATGGAAGCGGGCAATCGTTGCAAAGATGAATGTCTTCCAGAGGAAACGAATCGTCGGATTGTCGATATTATTAGTGATGTGAATTTGGCGTACTCCGAACATGCTCGTCGTTATTTAGCCGATTGTGGACTGCCAAAAGAACGTACGTATGTGACAGGTTCTCCGATGGCAGAAGTGCTTCGTAATAATTTAGAGAAAATAGAAGCAAGTGATATTCATGCGAGACTTGGGTTAGAAAAAGGAAAGTATATCCTTCTTTCTGCACATCGAGAAGAAAATATTGATACAGAAAAGAATTTCATATCATTATTTACTGCAATCAATCAGATGGCAGAGCAGTATGATATGCCAATTTTATATTCTTGTCATCCACGCTCTAGAAAGCGGTTAGAACAGTCAGGTTTTGTTTTAGATAAGCGTGTCATTGCACATGAACCCCTTGGTTTTCATGATTATAATTGTTTGCAGATGAATGCATTTGCCGTAGTTTCAGATAGTGGAACATTACCAGAGGAAAGTAGTTTCTTTACTTCGATAGGAAAGCCATTTCCAGCGGTTTGTATTCGTACTTCTACAGAGCGACCAGAAGCATTAGATAAAGCTTGTTTTGTATTGGCAGGAATTGATGGAAAGTCTTTATTGCAGGCAGTGGAAACCGCAGTGAAGATGAATCAAGAGGGAGAGTATGGAATTCCAGTATTGGATTATATGGATGAAAATGTTTCTACAAAAGTAGTAAAATTGATTCAGAGTTATACAGGGGTTGTCAATAAAATGGTGTGGAGAAAGGAAGTTTCCCAATAAAACGCTTGTTTTTATCGTAGAATTATGTTATCTTAAAATAAAAATATATTATTTTTATTTATTCTACATTTTGGAAAATTAGCAAGGAAGGAAGGGAGTACAATGCCATTACCAAAAGAACAATTATATACAACGGAAGATATTTATAACTTACCAGAAGGGCAACGTGCGGAATTAATAGATGGTCAGATTTATTATATGGCTCCACCGACGTACAGACATCAAGAAATTGTTAGTATACTTCATGGAACTATTTATAATTATATTAAATCAAAAAAAGGGCCTTGCAAAGTTATTCCTGCTCCATTTGCTGTCTTTCTAAACAAGAACGATAAAACTTATGTAGAACCTGATATTTCTATCATTTGTGATAAGAGTAAACGAACAGAGCATGGTTGTATTGGTTCTCCTGATTGGATTATTGAAGTAGTATCTCCAAGTAGTAGACAGATGGATTATTTTACAAAACTTTTCAAATATCGTTCTGCTGAAGTTAGAGAATATTGGATTGTAGACCCTATGAAAAATCGTATTATGGTGTATCAATTTGAAACTGGTACAATAACAGAATATTCTTTTGCTGATTCAGTTAAGGTTGGCATTTATGAAGATTTTTTTATTGATTTTTCCGAAATATCAGAACTATTGGATTCGTAATTTTATAAATGATTCAAAGGTGGTTTTTAATGTTAATTAAAGAAACTGGGAGTCAAACACTCGTGATTTTAGTTGTGGGTGTTTGGCTCTTAGTTTTTAGAAAAAAGAACATATGTTCTTTGACTACGCAATTAACGAATTACCAGTTTTGCATTAATTCATCTTGATGAATTGTGCACTAAGCTAAAATAAGTCGAAGTTGTTTATTTGATAATGCTCCTTTTATAGGGTGTCTACGATTTAGGATTCTATCAGTTATTTCAAGCCTAGCAATGATAGTTATTTCCCCTAGTGGTAAGTAACATTTAAGTAATCCCTTTCTCTTGTCGTGTCCACCTTATAGGGTACATTATAATTTTATATATAAGTCTTTGCTTTTTCTTCAGTTAAGGAAAATTTTTTCATAATCATTTCCAAAACTGCTTCCTTGGATTGACCAAGTTCTTGCATTACTTCCACTAGAGAAATAATTCCTTTTTCAATCCCTTTTTCAATCCCTTTTTCTTCAATTTTGTCAACTGCTTGGCACATAGTTCTTACCTGCTACTAAAAACATATACAAATGTGTATATGCTAGATGGTTTGCTACAATCTCACGATTTGTAGTTACTGCTTCTTCGTATCCGATTTCGCCTCAGCTACTTTCGTTGATATGATACTCCACAGTCGTCAATTCCCGACTAGCCATCGGTACATACTTACAATTGCTTGATTATGCGATTTTGTAAGTTTTTGCATCTCTTAAATTAAGACTTGCGTTAAAATCTCTATCTTCTACATAACCACAATGACATCTGTAAATTCTATCCGAAAGTTTTAAATCTTTCTTTATACTTCCACAATGATGACATAATTTAGAAGATGGATACCATCTGCCTACGATTCTTAATTCTATTCCTAATTCTTTACATTTTGTTTCCAGTTTTGTTCTAAATTCATAGAACTTCTGTGATGCAACAGCTTTGGAAAGATGCCGATTCTTCATCATTCCTTTCACATTCAAATCCTCCATTGTTATATAAGATGGCTTGGTTTTCGCTATCTCATGGATACATTTATTGATATAATCCGTGCGAATATTATCTATTCTATGATGAAGTTTTTGTACCTTTGCTTTT
>CALAEX010000088.1 GCA_937891165.1 uncultured Lachnospiraceae bacterium
AACGCTTTCCACCACATACTTCACAAGGGACATAAACATCTGGTAAAAAGTTCATTTCAATTTTAATAATACCATCACCCGAACAAGCTTCGCATCGTCCACCCTTGACATTAAAACTAAATCGTCCTTTTTTATACCCTTTCATTTTAGCATCCGAAGTAGAGGCAAATAAATCCCTAATTAAATCAAAAACTCCTGTATAAGTCGCTGGATTAGAACGTGGCGTACGCCCAATTGGAGACTGGTCAATCGCAATCACTTTATCTAACTGCTCGATACCTGTCATTTTTTTATACTTTCCCGGAATAGTTCTAGCTCTATTTAAACTCTTTGCCAATGTTTTATACACCACTTCATTGACTAACGAACTTTTCCCCGAACCTGAAACTCCTGTCACACAGACAAATACTCCAAGTGGAATATCGACATCCATATTCTTTAAATTGTTTTCTGCTGCTCCTCTTACTTTTAACCAACCTGTCGGCATACGTCGTATACTTGGAACAGGAATAAATTTCTTTCCACTTAAATAAGCACCTGTTAAAGAATTAGGACATTCCATCACTTCTTGTGGTGTTCCTGCTACAACAACTTCTCCACCATGAGAACCAGCTCCCGGTCCAATATCTACCACATAATCTGCTGCCAACATTGTATCTTCATCATGTTCTACAACAATGAGAGTATTTCCTAAATCACGCAAATGCTTTAAGGCAGAAAGCAATTTATCATTATCTCTTTGATGTAATCCAATACTTGGTTCGTCTAAAATATACGCAACACCAACTAATCCTGAACCAATTTGCGTTGCTAGGCGAATTCTTTGTGCTTCTCCACCAGATAAAGAACCTGCCGAACGAGATAATGTCAAATAATCTAATCCGACATCAATCAAAAACTTGATTCTTGACTTAATTTCTCTTAAAACTAGCTCTCCAATCTGTTCTTGCATGGATGTCAACTGTAATTGATTCATAAAATCATACAAATCTCTAACAGGAAACTCTGTCACTTCGGAAATATTTTTTCCACCAACAGTAACACCTAATACTTCCTTGCGTAAACGACGACCTTTACAAAGTGCACAAGGTGTCGTTGTCATAAATACTTCATATTCTTGCTTCATTGTATCCGAAGCGGTTTCCCGATATCTTCGTTCCATACTTTTAATCAATCCATCAAACGCTACATCATAAACTCCTGTACCACGTTGTCCTGTATAATGCACTTTTACCGAAACACCATTTGTTCCATAAATAAGCATATGGCGAATTTCCTCGGATAACTCTTCGTATGGCGTATCTAGACTAAAATGATAGTGTTCTGCTAATGCTTTTAATAAAGAACCAGAAAAACTACTTAAGTCACTTGAAGATTGCCAACCCATCGCTACAATTGCTCCTTGACTAAGGCTAAGACTTCTATCAGGAATCATCAAGTCTTCCGAAAATTCCATTTTCACACCAATTCCATGACACTCTGGACAAGCACCAAAAGGATTATTAAATGAAAACGCTCTTGGCTCTAATTCTTCAATACTAATTCCACAATCCGGACAAGCAAAGTTCTGGCTCATTGTCACTTCCTCAGAAGGAATCTGCTCATCTCCTATATATTCTACAATAAGCAATCCATCACTTAAGCTTAATACATTGTCAATAGAATCTGCTAAACGCTGTTCCATTCCTTTCTTTACCATTAAGCGGTCTACGACAATTTCAATATTATGTTTATTATTTTTCTCTAGTTTAATTTCTTCGGTCAATTCATATAAATTTCCATCGACACGAACTCGAACATACCCTGCCTTTTTTGCCTGCTCAAATACTTTGCTATGTTCTCCTTTCCGCCCACGTACGACAGGTGCTAATAACTGGAACTTAGTTCGCTCAGGACGCTTCATAATTTCATCTACCATTTGGTCTACGGACTGCTTTTTAATCTCACAGCCACACTTTGGACAATGTGGAATACCAATACGCGCATATAATAAACGAAAATAATCATAAATTTCTGTTACTGTTCCAACCGTAGAACGTGGATTTCGATTCGTTGATTTTTGGTCAATGGAAATCGCAGGGGAAAGACCTTCAATACTCTCCACATTCGGTTTTTCCATTTGACCTAAAAATTGCCTTGCATAAGAAGACAGCGACTCCATATAACGACGCTGTCCCTCTGCATAAATCGTATCAAATGCAAGCGATGATTTACCAGAACCAGACAAACCAGTTAAAACAACAAACTGGTCTCTTGGAATATCAATACTGATTCCTTTTAAATTATGCTCCTTTGCACCTCTAATTTTAATATAATTTCGTTTTTCTGACATCTTTTTCCTCTATTCTAACTTTAATAATTCTCTTTTTAGCTCTAAAATTTTATCACGCAATTCGGCTGCTTTTTCAAAATTCAAATCAGCGGCAGCAGTATGCATTTCTTTACTCATCTTTTTAATAACGGCTTCTAATTCCTTCTTTGACATGGATTCGACATCTTTTTCTATCTGATATGTTTGATTTTCCGCTTTTTTAGAAATACGAATCAAGTCACGCACTGCTTTTTGAATCGTCTTTGGAGTAATTCCATTTGCTTCATTATATTGATTCTGAATTTCTCTACGGCGATTTGTTTCTGAAATTGCCTTCCTCATAGAATCCGTTTCATGGTCTGCATACATAAGCACACGACCTCTCTCATTTCTAGCCGCACGACCAATCGTTTGAATTAAAGAAGTTTCCGAACGAAGAAATCCTTCTTTATCCGCATCTAAAATAACAACTAAACTGACCTCTGGAATATCCAAACCTTCTCGTAACAAATTAATACCTACTAACACATCAAACACATCCATGCGCATATCACGAATAATCTCGGAACGCTCTAGAGTATCAATATCGGAGTGTAAATATTTTACTCGAATACCAACTTCTCGTAAATAATCTGTCAAATCTTCTGCCATCTTTTTAGTCAATGTTGTTATTAATATTTTGTTTTTTAGTTCAATCTCTTGCTTAAGTTCCCCTAATAAATCATCTATCTGCCCTTTCGTCGGACGTACTTCTACGATAGGGTCAAGAAGTCCTGTTGGACGAATAATCTGTTCGGTACGCAGTAACTCATGCTCTGCTTCATAAACCGATGGTGTTGCAGAAACAAACAACATTTGACTAATATGACTTTCAAATTCTTGAAAATTTAAAGGACGATTGTCTTTTGCGGAAGGCAATCGAAAACCATACTCCACTAACGTACTTTTTCTTGCTTGGTCTCCTGCATACATTCCCCTAATTTGTGGTATGGTAATATGACTCTCGTCTACAATAATTAAAAAATCATCTGGAAAATAATCTAATAATGTATTTGGTGGGTCACCTGGCTGTAAACGAGATAAATGCATCGAATAGTTTTCAATACCAGAACAAAATCCTGTTTCTCGCATCATTTCCATATCAAAATTCGTACGTTCCGAAATTCGTTGTGCCTCTAATAATTTATCTTCACTCTTAAAATATTTCACTCTTTCCTGTAATTCCGCTTCAATATCTACTAAAGCTTCTTGTAATGTTTCTGGTGCTACAACATAATGAGAAGCGGGAAATACTACCATATGCTCTAGGGAACACTTTACTGCTCCTGTTAGTACATCAATCTCTGTAATACGGTCAACTTCATCTCCAAAAAACTCGACACGAATTGCGGTATCTGCACTAGAAATTGGGAATATTTCTACGACATCTCCACGCACTCGAAATGTGCCTCTCTTAAAATCCATATCATTTCTTGTATATTGAATTTCTACTAATTTCTTTAATACATCATCTCTCTCTTTTATCATACCAGGTCGTAATGACACTGTCATATTTTGATAATCAATTGGACTACCAAGACCATAAATACAAGAAACACTTGCTACAATAATCACATCTTTTCGCTCCGTTAAAGCTGCCGTTGCCGAATGACGCAATTTATCAATTTCATCATTGATAGCAGAATCTTTTTCAATATAAGTATCTGTTGAAGGTACATAAGCTTCTGGTTGATAATAATCATAGTATGACACAAAATATTCCACCGCATTCTCTGGAAAAAATTCTTTAAACTCTCCATAAAGTTGTGCCGCTAATGTTTTATTATGTGCTATAATTAGTGTTGGCTTCTGTATCTTTTCGATAATATTTGCCATTGTAAATGTTTTTCCTGAACCTGTCACACCCAATAATGTTTGGAATTGATTTCCTTCCTTGAAACCATCTACTAACGCTTTAATTGCGTTTGGTTGGTCACCTGTTGGTGCAAACTCGCTATGAAGTTTAAACATAGCATCTTGTTCTGTTCTATCTTTCACAAAAACACCTCCAAAAAAGAATAACATTTAAAATTATTATAGCATATCTATTTTAAATTGTACAGAGAAATTTGAACATATGTTCTTTATTATTGCTACACAGTTACTGTGGCTAAAGCAAAAAGTATAGTGTAAATAGTAACGCTACACAAAAAAACAACTATAAGTTTATTGCAACTTACAGTTGTTTTTTATTAATTTATTGAAATCCAATCTTCTAATTTTAATCCTTCTACTCTTATAAATTCTCTTATATTATTTGTAACTAAAGTATAATCTAATGCTTTCGCATGTGCTGCTATCAATGTATCCAATGGACCATCCAGACCATTTTATAGATTTTGGTATTAACATTACAATTTCTCCAATTTTATTTACAAATACTTCATCCTCTGAAAATCTACATTCTTTTGGAAGTCTTACTGCCTGACTTCTTCCATTTTCAAATATTTTGCTGTTGTCATTCTATCCACGCTCCCATAATAATCCACTTACATTTCTATTTTACCGAATTTTTCTAATTGTTTTTTCTTTTTCTTTAATTCCTTTTGTCTCTCTTGCTTTATTTTTTCACGAATTTGTTCATGTGTCAGCTTGAGCAAATCTTCTGGAATATTAAAACGATCTTCTTGTACATATACAATTCTTTCCATATTACTGCACCTCCCAAAATTCAATGTCATAAATTTCTGATAATTCCTTTAATGCCTCTAATTGTGCCAAATATTCATCACGTAACTGTAAATAATAATCTGCTACATATAAATTATACATTACTTTTGAGATTATTTCATCTGATTTATAGCAAAAAATATTTCCATTGTGACATAATACTATACCAAGCCTATAATTATGATCTTTCACTGAATTAAAATCTGCAATACTTGGTGGCATACTACAAGGATGTGTATGCATAGCTATAACATTACTCCTGCCTTCTATTGCTCTATTGATAGATTCAGAATAAAGAATTTGTTCTTCTTCAAACGAATTTATTTCCTTAGCTAATACTTTACCTGTATCAGCATCAAACCAATACATATCTTCATATAAAGTACCTGACCTATGTAGTAACATTTCTTTTGCTTTGCTATAGAGAATTCTATTTACATTTTTATTATTAGTAATTTTATCAAATTTATTACGATACTCTCCACTTGAAATATATGTACTATTAACAAGTGTAGACTTATTTCTTCCATATCTCTGAAATTCAAAATTTTCACTCATATGTTATAATATACTCCTTTCTATTTCAAATATATATCTTGATATATATCATTGTCAATATAATTTATCCAGATTTAAACTTTAATATTCTCTTTACATACAAAAAAATCTGGAAAAACTCTAAAAAGAAATCTTTCCAGATTTTTATCTTTTTTCTTTATTGTGCTTTTGCTAATATACTAACAAATTCCTCTACTGTTATTTCCCCAATCAAATAACGCTCCAATGCTTTTGGAAATGCCTCTTGCACTCCTGCGGAAACGGAACTGCCAAAACTCTTAATGGTAAAGGATGCATTGTTACATTTTGCAATAATATCAGATTGTAATGGGTCAGTTAGCTTCGATGTATCTGCATTAATACAAAACGTTGCACCAGAACTTTCAGATAGCTCTGTTACTCTTGTTATATCTGTAATATAATCAATAAATGCTTCTACTGCTGCCTTCTTGTTAGTATCGGTTTGTTCTGCGGCACAAAGGAACGCCTGTACATAACTAATAAAGGAATTTCCGTTTTTTCCATTGTAACTCAATCCAGAAGAAACTTTTACATTATCATAAAATGCTTGTCCTGCATTACTTTTGATACCACCTAAAATCCAAGCTCCATTTGTATAAACTACTGTTTCTTGATTATAAAAATGCGTATTTACCGTTCCTGCTGCTGCTCCAATCGCATCCGATGGTGCGTAAGAATATATTTTCTTTACAATTTCTACTGCCTCTTTAAATTCTTCACTTTCTATTCCTACAGACCATGCATCTCTCCCAGCCACACTCGCTAGTGCATAAGAAAACCACAGTTGAGCCGTCCAAGCATTTGCACCTGTCATAAAAGAAGTTGGTGTCATTCCTGCCTGTTGCATCGTATCACAACACTGAAAGAAATCTTCCCATGAAGTTGGAACTTTGGTAATACCACAAGATTCTAATAATGTACCATTAAACATAATTGGTACAACGCCACTTTCATAAGGAATACAATATTGTTTTCCACTTATCTTATATTCCTCTAAAATATCATCCTGATATCTAGAAGTTCGATTTTCAGAAGATAAATAAGAAGTAAAATCCATTAACTTACCTGTTTGGGCATATATTTCCACATCCGAATAATTCTTTACTGTAAAAATATCTGGAACTTGTCCTGCTCCTATCTGAATTTTTAATTTCGATTCATAAGTATCATAATCCGTCTGTCGAATCATATTGATATGATATTTTCCTTTATATTCTTCATTGAATCCATCTACCATCTTCTGAACATATTCTGCTTTACTATCTGTTCCAACCCAAATACATTCAAAATCCAAAGAAACTTCATCGGTAAGATATTCTTGATAATTTATCTTTTTTGTATTAACTTCCATATCATCGATTTCTATTATATTGCATCCTGTACATAAAGAGATACACATAATAAAGACCAGTAGAATAGAACATATTCTCTTATTCTTCATTTTTCTTAACCTACCTTTCTAAGCAATCATACTAGGCATTTACCTTAAAATCTTTTATGTTATTATTCAACTGTTGTGCCTGCTCTTTTACATTTCTGCTATGACTTGCAATAGAATCCATCGTTGCTGTAATTTCTTCGGAAGAAGCACAAGTTTGAGACGTTGCATCCGAATTTGCCGCTGCAATTTCCGTCAATTCTGACATCAAATTCTTTACACTTTCGCAATTATCATTCATTCTGATACTAATATCAGATAAATTCAAAATTCCAAGATTGATGGAATCCAAACTATCTGTAATTGCCAAAAATTTATTTTTTGTCATTGCTACGCCATTACTCTGTTCTTCCATTACCGTTTTCACAATATCACTTTGCTTATTTGCTAATTTTACATTATTTTGTAATCCTTCAATCATCTGGTTAATTACTTCTAAGCTCTGTGCCGATTGCTCAGATAATTTACGAATTTCTTCTGCAACAACAGCAAATCCTCTACCAGTTTCTCCTGCTCTTGCCGCTTCAATCGAAGCATTCAGAGAAAGTAAATTCGTCTGTGATGCAATATCTGCAATCATATCGGAAGCATTGCTAATTTTCTCTGCACTTGTACTAATACCTGTAATACATTCAAAAATTTGGTCAATCGCCACATTCGTATCTGCAGATGTTTTTTCCAAATCGCCAATGACTTTCTGACCTTCTGTACTCATCACATTGATTTCTTTACTAGAAGCAGAAAGGTCTTTCGATACATTATCACTCTCTGTTGCAATCACCATTAACTTTTCTAATTCCTCCGCAGCACAACTAATACTTTGTGTTTGTTTTTCTGTATTTGTTGTAATTTCATACATAGAAGTTGCAACCGTTTCTAATGCTTCCGAAATTTGGTTAATTTCTTCATCCATATTAGCTGCCGCCACATCTAATTCATTAGAAGAGGCTCCCAATTCTGTTACAATCTTTGTCAACGTATGTTGCAATACATTGGATTCTTGTGCTAACTGACTCACTTCATCCGAACCTTTGACTACAATATTTTCTGTTGTTAAATCTTTTTCAGAAAGTTTTACAATCTTTTTATTTACCTTTTGAATTCTCGTCACAATGGCTACTCTTGTATAAGTAATTGAAATAATGGTTACAAAAGCAATTAACATAATTTCTATTACTACAAGCCATTTTAAAATATACACATCATTCGAAACCATCGCATGAGAAATATTAATTTGTGCTTGTGCTTCCTCTACATATTGTTGTATTACCTCTTGCATTACTTCAGAAATCTCTAAAAACTTTCTACAACTCTGTGTTACTTCTTCTGTTGTTGCTGTAGAAGTAATGGTAAACATAAAACTTCTTCCAGCATCATACATTTTAGAATACAATTTTAAAAGGTCATTATACTCTGCTTCATTATCAGGATAAAGTGCTTTCATTCGTTCTACTTGTGCTTTAAATTCAATATCTGCCTTATCTAATTCTTCAAATCTCTCTGTATCCATTGTTACAGCAGCTTCAGGAAAAAGACTCTGTACATTTAAAAGTGCCCTCTCCATCTTTTGTGAAATATTAATCGCTTCTAAACTTTCTTCTTTCATCTGCGTTACTGAATCATTCGCCTCATCTAAGAGCGAATAATCAATCACTGCATACACTAAGAAAAAGATAAAAATAATGACCATCGGCAATAAAATTTTTATCTGAACCGAACTTCTTACCTTTTTCTCTTTTGTTTGTTGTGCTTTTGATTTTTCCATACTTATCCCCTTCTTTACTTAAATGTACTTTGCAAACATCACTTTTTATACAAATTTAACCATTTCCCCTACTGTTTGATATAACCTTAGTTATCATTATATCTGATATTTGCACTTTACATTGTTAATTTTATATACAATTATAACACAATACCAAAATATTCTCAATCATCTCGCCACAAAACTTCCATAGGCCTTTTGAACGATGTTATTGTTCACACATGTAAAGAAATTAATTTATTCTTTTTTCCTTTCTAATTCTTTATAAACGGTCATTCTCATTGTAATATAGCAAGTAACACCACCAATGATATTTGAAATAGGTTCTGCTAAAAATACACCATTTACTCCAAATCCAACAGTTGGCAAAATTAAGGTAAGTGGTACAACAATAATTGCTTTACGGAGTAAAGAAAAGAAAATAGCATGTTTCGCATCTCCTACTGCTTGAAATGTCGATTGTCCTGCAAATTGAAATGCCATAAATACAAATCCAAAAAAATACATTTGCAATACATCAGTGCCAATTTCCATCATTTGTACGTCATCCGAAAAAAGGCTAAACCAAAATTTCGGAAAGAGAATAATTAAAATCCACGCAATCATTGTATAAGAAGAACCAATCAACGTATTAAATCGTATTCCTGACTTTACTCTTTCATAATTTCTTGCACCATAATTAAAGCTAATGACAGGTTGAGCACCATTTACAATTCCACTAATTGGTAACATAAATATTTCTCGAACAGAATTCGCTACAGTCATAATACCAACATAAATATCACCACCATAACTTTGTAAAGTGGAATTACAGACCACTTGTACTAAACAATTCGTACCCTGCATAATAAAATTAGCAGTTCCTAATTTCAAAATATCTTTTGTGATATTTCTACTTATTCTAATATTCTTTAATTGTAATGGTATCATTATTTTCTTTCCAAACAGAAAATGTAATACCCACATTGCTGAAATTATTTGACTAATAATGGTCGCAAGTGCAGCACCAGAAACACCCATATCTAATACGAAAATAAAAATTGGGTCAAGTATAATATTGACTACTGCACCGATAATGATAGAACACATTCCTATTTTGGCAAATCCTTGAGCGTTAATATATCCATTCATACCAGTTGTAATCATAGAAAACATTGTACCAAATAAATATATTTGTAAATATTGCTGTGCATATACAAAGGATTCCTCACTTGCACCAAACGCAAATAAAATAGGTTTACAAAATATATAACATAAAATTGTTAAAATCACGGAACTGACAACTAATAAGGCAAAGGAATTTCCAAGTATTTTTCCCGCTTTTTCTGTATGATTTGCTCCTCGTTCCATCGAAAAAAGAGGAACTCCACCCATTCCAAATAAGGCAGTAAATGCCATAATTAATGTAACAATAGGAAACGTCAAACCGATTCCTGTCAATGCAATACTATTGCCATCGCCAATATGTCCTATGTAAATTCGGTCAACTACATTGTATAAAAGTTGTACTAATTGAGCGATTGTTAAAGGAACCGCCTGTGCAATAATACATTTCCAAACAGGACCTTTTGAAAAATCATTTTTTTTCACTTTTATTTTTTCATTCAAATTTATCACCTACTAAATTATATTTTATAGTGCAGATTGCAACATAATTTATCCTCATATTAGCACATATTTTATTCTTTGAAAACCGATAAATATAAAAAATATAGAGGTCACAAGTACCTCTATATCTCTCATATAAAAAATTTATAATTTTTACTATTAGTTCCAAAACTACTGAATCTATGCCGTTTATTGGTGACAACTCCAACTCTTCTTCCACATCAGAAAACTCATCATAGAATCCAACAACATTTCTTCCATTATTCTTTCACCATTATTTAAATTTATTAATTTATAATATAACTAAATAATCTTTGTGCATCACTATCATTATGAGTAATTATTTCCATCTCTGATGTGCAACCACCAGAGAAAAATCTAACAAGTGTCACATATTGAGAAAGCGTATCTTTTAAGTTTAATCTATCACCATTTTGTGTTACAAGTTCTACATATCCTTCACACATTCGAACAGCATCGAAAAATTTATCAACATTTGTTACATTTTTTAATTTCATAATAATAGCTCCTTTCACTTATTTCATTATGCGTTTTTTTCCATCCTAATTTCAGCATTTGCTTTTTCTACTTTCATTCTAGACATAATGAAAGTAATAATTAATGTAAGTACAACTGGAAGTATCAAATACATTGTCTTTAACATGTTAATACAAGATTCCGACTGTACAGCTAATGTTCCATCATAGCCAGCAAACTCTAATAACCATCCCTGAAGAGCAACACCGATACCACCACCAAGTTTTACACCTAATGATGTACAAGAATACATAGTTCCATCCACACGTTTTCCTTTTGTCAAATATGTATATTGAGATGCTTCCGCAATAACAGCATTCATGTCTCCCTGCCATGGTCCCATACCAAAGGCTGCCACACCTGTGAAAATGAACATTAATGGAATATTTCCCATGTAAGCCGCAACAACTACTAATGCACGTCCAAGTGTACCAACTGCATAACCATAAAGATTTAATTTATACATACCTTTCCATTTCGTAACAAGTGCTGGAGTAATAACCAATGCAATAATAAGTGGAATGTTGATAGCCCATGCAAAATAAGAGAAAAGATTTTCGTCTCCCATTACATACTTCATATAGTAAGTACCTACTCCAAGCATTGCACCATATAACTGCTGAAGAATATAAGTACAACAAATCATTATATAATATTTATTTGCAACTAATAACTTAGCAGCATTAATTAATGTATATTTTTCTTCTTCCTTATTTGCAGAACTATCTGCTTCCTCTTGTTCCTTTAATTCTTCTTCAGATAACTCTTTTACAGAAAATACGGAAATTGTATTAGTAATAATACCAATAATTGTATAAATAATTGCAACCGTTCTCCATGCTGCTGCATCACTACCAAATTGTGTAACCAAACCAATGGTCATCGACTGAATCAATAAACTTGTAGAAAAAGCAAAGATAAAACGGAAAGAACCCATTTCTACACGTTCTCTATTGTTCTTCGTAACTAATGATGTCAATGCAGAGTATGCAATATTATTTGCTGTATAGAATACTGCATTTAATAATGTATAACAAATAAAGAACCATGCATACTGTGCTGTTTTACCAAGACTTGTTGGAATTGCAAAAATACCAACAAGAGTTACTGCACAACCGAAAAATCCATAAAACATCCAAGGTCTTGCTTTACCCATTCTGCTCTTTGTTTTATCAATCATTGCCCCAAAAAACAAGTCTGTTACACCATCAAAAATTTTAGATGCCGCAATCAATGTACCTACAATACCTGCATTTAATCCAATCGTATCCGTCAAATAAATCATTACAAATGATGTAAGAAGTGCGTAAACTACATTACCAGCAATATCTCCTGAGCCATACCCGACTTTATTATACCAATTTAAATATTTCTTCTCGTTCATTTCTCATTTTCTCCTTTTCTCACTATTTTGTATATGTCATCAGCTTGATTCCAAATTCAAATTCTTTGCAGTCCAGTCTATATTGTTCTAAAAGTTCTGGACCACAGCTATTTGAACCAATACCACTTTGTGCATAATCTACACATAAAACAGTATAATTGGATGGCTGTAATTCAAAGTTATGTTTCTTTTCTGTTAATTCTTCCTGTGTATAAGCGGATACGTTGAAACAAAACGTCTTTTCTCCTAAAAATTCCATCTTATCTGTTTCATTTTCAACAGTTACATACGAACAATCATAATGGCTTCCATTTTCCTGTGGTCTAATATAATCTTCGTGTAAATCTTCGATATAACCACCAAAAATGCCATGACTAGAAGCTCTATGTTTATCACAGTAACTTTCCATTGGTCCCATTCCATAATATTGAACTTGGTTCATGCTCTTATTTAAGAATAAACGTAACCCAAATCTTGGAAGTATTGGGAACTCTGGATGTCTTTTTACCTTCATATCCAGTCCTATTGCACCATTTCCATCAATGGTCCATGTTGTATCCATATCGAGAATTCTTTGTACCGTATCAGCACTCATAGACATATTGCAACGAATGCGAACCCCTTCTTCACAAGTCTCCACCGTTGTATCATAAGCTCGTACAGAAGTTTTGTCATATCTAGCTCTATACCATTCTTTTTTGATATACATATCATTATCTGTAGGAGCTCTCCAAATATTTACTTCCATTGGCTTTTCCATCTTGTCTATACCTGCTATTTCTAATTTGGTAAACAACCCAGTTCTCTTATCTAAAACATAGTTGAACTGATTACCTTTTACATAAACAAATGCGTCTGTCTGTTCTACAAAAATGCCTTGATTACTCTTGCCAAACTGTTGAAGTTTCTCAACTACTTCACTATTTCTTCCATCGACATTTTTCAATGCAATCTCATCAAATCCTAAACAATGTCCTTTTGGCACTAAAGCAACATCTTTTGTAGAATAATAAGAAACTTTCAAATAAACACTTCCGCTTTCTGGTACTCCAACACGAAATGGAATGGTTACTGTTTCTGATGGTTCTATAGATGGTGTGTCAATAAATCCTTCTTCCATCACTTTTCCATCACAACTTACTTCATACTTCATCTGAATATAATCTTTTGCATTTGTAAAATCGAGATAATTATGGAACGTAATTGTTCCTGTTTCTTGTTCAAAACATTGTACTCTTACTGGACGATAAACATTTTGATATTCTAACAGACCTGTATGTGGTGTTCTGTCAGGATAAACAAGTCCATCCATACAGAAATTACTATCATTGACATCTTCTCCATGGTCTCCACCATAATAGTACATTGCCTTACCTTCTTCTGTCTCACCTTTGTAAATACCATGGTCACACCATTCCCATACGAAACCACCACACATAATAGGTTCTCTCTGGAAAATTTGGAAATAATCCTCAAAGTCTCCAGGTCCATTTCCCATCGAATGACAATACTCAATTAAAATGAAAGATTTATCTGGATTGCTATCTAAATACTCATCAATCTCATGAAACGGAGGATACATTCTACTAAATAAGTCGAGATTAGAGAAATCGTATTTTTTCTTATCGCTATGATATCTTGCACTTTCAAAATGAGTAAGTCTGCTGTCATCAAATGATTTTGTCCATTTTAATGCTTCTTCAAATGTACAGCCATAAGCACATTCATTTCCCATAGACCAAATGACAATACAAGGTCTATTCTTTTCTCTTTCTACACAACGCTTTACTCTATCTACCGTTGCTTCAATATATAGTGGATTGTCTGAAATTGGTTCATTCCAACGTTTTGCTTTATGTTCAAATTCATCATTCGCAAAATAAATTTCACTAGGTCCATGGCTCTCATTATCCGCTTCATCTACAACAAGAAATCCGTATTCATCACATAACTGATAGAAAAATGGCTGATTTGGATAATGACTAGAACGAATTGCATTAAAATTATGTTGTTTCATCATTTCCATATCTTTTTTCATTTGATTGATGCTGATAACAAAACCTGTCACAGGATCTGAATCGTGTCTATTTACACCTCTAAAAATAATAGGTTTTCCATTAAAAATAACTACATTATTTTCAACATGAATTTCCCTGATACCTACACGTTCTGTAATTACTTCATATTCCGTTTTTAAAACAAGAGAATACAAATATGGATTTTCAGGGTTCCAAAGTACTGGATTTTCAATTTCAAACTCTAAAACACCACTTTTTTCTGTTTCTTTTACTGCAATGATTTTACCACCAGCTTCAGACAGCGTTGCTGTCATTGGAATTCCTTCATCATTTAAAAATTTCACATCAACTGTTATAATTGCTTTTTCGTCTGTATTCAAAGTTTTTACAAAATAGTCATAAATCATTTTTTCAGGACGATGTAAAATATACACATCATTAAAAATTCCACTCATTCGGAATTTATCCTGGTCTTCCATATAACTTCCATCACACCACTTTAAGACAAGCACTGCTAAACGATTCTTACCTTCTACAAGAATATCCGTAATATCAAACTCACTTGTTGAGTGTGACACCTGACTATAACCAACATATTCTCCATTGACCCATACATAAAAGCAGGAATCTACACCTTCAAAATTTAAGTATGCCTTTGGTGCTTCCTTACATTTTTTATATTCAAAATCATAAATATAAGTTCCACATGGATTATCCTGTGGTACACAAGGTGGATCAAACGGAAATGGATATTTAATATTTGTATACTGATATGTGTCAAATCCATAATTCTGCCACATTCCAGGAACAGTTACTAATTCATATCCTTCTCCAACAAAATCCTTTTCATAAAATATTTCTTGTAGTTCATAAATGCTACTGTAGTATCGGAAATTCCACTGGTCATTTAATAACTGAAATCTGTCTGACTCTTTTCTGTCATGCACTAAAGTATGCATTGCTCTAGATGCCGGAATATAATAACTTCTATTTGGCATTGTATTTTCATGCAATACTTTAAGATTTTCATAGTGTTTTGGTACTATCATCTTTCTTGGTTCCTCCGTGTTTTTCTATATTTAGTATATTGTTAGATGGCAAATAAGTCCATAAATTCCATTAGACAAAATATGCACAAAATGATATTATTATAGTAACATCGTAATTATTCAGTACCTTCATAATTACGATACAAAAATCCATTAAAAATCGCTTCGCGATGGGATTTTTGTATGATTGAATCATGTTCTTACGTTCAAAACAACAAGTGTTTTGAACTGTACTGAATAGTTACGTAAAATCTATATAAGAAGAGGTGACACATTATGTATACAGATTCCGCTTATTGGCATAATAAAGTTCTAGATTTCAAAGATAAGAGCAAACCAATCATGGTATGTAGCTGTGGTACATATCATTTATTCACTCGCCCTAAACTTCCTACGCATCGTCCACGTGGTCGTCTTGATTGGCAAATTCTTTACATTGCGTCTGGCAAAGCACATTTTTACTTCAATGGTGTTGAAGAAATTGTAACTGCCGGAAACATGGTCATCTATCGTCCAAAAGAAGAGCAACGTTATTATTATTATGGCACCGACCATACAGAAGTATATTGGGTTCATTTCACAGGTGGAGATGTAACAAATATCCTTCGTTCTTATGGTATTCCTGATGATATTCATGTAATTCATACAGGAACATCCCTAGAATATAAAAGAATTTTCACCGAAATGATTCAGGAACTAAAACTCTGTAAAGAAGACTATGAAGAACTTTTAGTGTGTTACCTTAAACATCTTTTTATTATGCTTCATCGCTTAATCAATGTGAAGCCTAAGAGCAAAACCCATGCCCTAATGGAAGAAATGAATTCTGCTGTTCGTTTTTTTCATGAAAACTATAATAAGCCTATTTGTATTGAAGAATATGCTACAAAGCACCATATGAGTGTCAGTTGGTTCATACGGAATTTTAAAGAATATACAGAACTAACCCCCATTCAATATATTCTTTCTCTTCGTATCTCTAATGCACAAACTTTATTGGAATCTACAACCTATAATGTTACGGAAATTGCAGACATTGTCGGCTACGACAATCCACTGTATTTTAGTCGAATCTTTAAGAAACAAAGTGGAATGTCTCCATCTGAATTTCGCAAACAATTAAGACCATCTCAATAACAAATTACTCAAAAAGGAGTTTAACCGAATAGCTACAATAGTAGCTGTTCGGTTATAAGTAAGTAACGAAGCGAATTACAAATATCCGATGGATTACTTTCTTTTCTTATAACATCCTTATACATGTTGGTATCCATTAGGATGTTTCTTATGCCATGCCCAAGCTGTCAAAATAATTTCTTTCAGACTATTATGCTTTGGTTTCCAACCAAGGACTTTTTTTGCTTTTTCACTAGAAGCAATCAAGACTGCGGGGTCTCCTGCTCTTCTATCCGTTTCAATAACTTTGATAGGCTGTCCTGTTACTTTTTCAGCCATTTTAATCACTTCCTTCACAGTAAAACCAACACCATTTCCAAGATTAAAAATATTACTTTCATTTCCCGCCATAAGATACTTCACAGCTAAAATATGAGCTTGAGCCAAGTCTGTAACATGAATATAATCTCTAACACAAGTACCGTCTTTTGTTGGATAATCTGTTCCAAATACAGAAATAGCTTCTCGCTGTCCATTAGGCACCTGTAAAATCAATGGAATTAAATGAGATTCTGGATTATGTGCTTCTCCAATCTCACCACTTACATGAGCACCACAAGCATTAAAGTAACGAAGAGAGACAAATCTAAGACCATGTGCTTTTCCTACCCATTGAAACATTTTCTCCATGGATAACTTTGTTTCGCCATAGCAGTTGGTTGGCTCAGTTTTATCTGTTTCACAAATTGGAATATTTTCAGGTTCTCCATAGGTAGCTGCTGTAGATGAAAATACAATTTTATCTATACCATGAGCTACAAGTGCATCTAATAATGTTTTTGTTCCGCATAAATTATTATCATAATATTTCAGTGGGTTTACCATACTTTCCCCAACCTGTGAATTAGCTGCAAAATGGATAACTGCATCAATATCCTTTTCTTCAGCCAATACGATATCTAAAAACATACGGTCTCTTAAATCTCCTTTATAAAATGTTGCCTTTGGATGAACTGCTTCCCTAAAGCCAGTCTCCAAATTATCAACTACAACTGCGTCAATTCCATTGTCAATTAATTCATACACTGTATGTGAGCCAATGTAACCTGCACCACCTAAAACTAATACTTTCATACCTTTTTCTCCATTCATTACAATTTGTAAATTCTAAATAAATTTAAATACTGTTGCAGAACAAAATCTCTTGTTTTTTTCAACAATTCCAATTTCAAATGCCGATTCGTTAATCGCATTTGGAAAATACTGTGTTTCAAAACACACTCCCTGATTTTTCAGATAAATGACTCCTTGTTTCCCTTCTTCATTCTCTATGAAATTTCCAGTATAAACTTGAATACCTGGCATATCTGTAAATACTTCCATAGTAATTCCACTCTTATCCGAATGAAGTATTGCAACTTTTTCAAAATCTTTATTATTTTTTAATACCCAACAATGGTCATAGCCGTTTCCAAAAATCAATGCTCCATAATCATCGTGAATCCTACTACCAATCTTTCTAAATTGTCGAAAATCCATTGGCGTATTCTCTACATTAAGAATCCTTCCTGTTGGAATCAAGTCTTTATCAGATTCCAAATATGCATCAGAGTTAATCAACATTTGATGTTCCAATATATTACCAGAATCATGTCCATCTAAATTAAAATAACTATGATTAGTCATATTTAGAAATACTTTTTCCTCTGACTTTGCACTGTGTACAATACAAATTTTGTTATCATTCAATATGTATGTTAATTCTACATCTACCGCATTTGGATATCCCTGGTTTCCATCTGAGCTATGCAGTTTGAACGTCACACTATTTGCAGTAAGATTTTTTTCTTCCCACAACCTGTACGAAAAACCGTCTGAACCACTATGCAAATTATGCTCTCTGTTATTCTTTTCAAGATGATACATTACTCCATCCATCATAAAGGAAGCATTCGCAATTCTATTCGCATTTCTTCCTATGGTTGCTCCAAAATATGTTCCAGATTTTTTATCGTATCCAGTAACATCATCATACCCAAGAACCACATCCCTAACGATAGAATCTTTACCTTGAATATATACCGAGCAAAGGGTAGCACCATAATTTGTCACCTTTATAGTCATTCCTTTTTCACTTGTGAGAGTATAAAGAAATGCTTCTTCACCCTCACTCGTCATTCCAAAGGAAGTTTTTGATATCATGCCTATCCCTCCAATGTAACTATATAATCTTTTTCCCACCTTCTGCCCTAATATGTAAAACATAGCAAGACGCTGGTCCAAAAAATGTTTCCATATATTTTTTAAATTTTTTTACTATATCTTCTTCTACAAATGCCTGAATTGTTCCTGCAAATCCACCACCGTGAACTCTAACAACACCTTTATCTTTAAGAAACTTTTCACTCAATGCAAGTGCCAATGAAACACTCTGATTTTTTACTGACTTTGTAGCAAACACATTCTGTAAATACTTAAATGAAGACTCTCCTGATTTACGAATGTATCTTTTAAAATCTTCAAAATCTCCTTCTTCTAATGCCTGAACCTGCTTTTCTACTCTTTTATTTTCATTGAACCAGTGGAATGCTCTTAGTACTGCTCTATCTCCAACTGTAGCACGAATATTGGAAATATTCTCATAAAAATCTTCTTCCTCTACTTGACGGAGATGTAATTTGCCAAAATATTCAGCAACTGCATTCATTTCCCTAGGCACTGCAGCGTATTCCTCTGTCAAATCTGCATGAGAACCCTTTGTATCAATAATGCAGAGACAATAACCAAACTTATTAAAATCAATATCTATTTTACTGACCAATGGATATTTATCATTTTTAAAATCAATATAAATCATTCCCCCAAAGGAACAAGCCATTTGGTCCATCAAACCACATGGTTTACCAAAATAATCTCTTTCTGCTTCTTGACCTATTTGTGCAATCACAACGGGGTCTAAATTCCCTTTGTTATATAAACCCGAAAAAATATTTCCTATAAGCACCTCATAGGCTGCCGAAGAGGATAATCCCGAACCCGACAAAACATCACTTGTCACAAATGCTTCAAATCCACCAATATTATACCCTCTATTCTTCATCCCAGCAGCAACGCCTCTAACAAGTGCTTGCGTCTTACCTTCATCCTCTTTTTTAGGTTCAAGATTAGAAACATCAATTGCTAAATCAGGATAACCTTCTGATGTAATTTTCACAATTGTACTATCAGATTTTGCAACAATCGCAATTGCATCCAAATTAATAGATGCTGCAAGAACCTTTCCATTCTGATGGTCTGTATGATTTCCACCAATCTCCGTTCTTCCAGGTGCACTATAAATTTCAACTTCTTTCACCCCATAAAGAAATTCAAAATTTTCAATTGCTTTTACATAACGATTTCTCTGTTTCTCTAAAATGGATTTATCATAATACAAATCTAATAACAACTGATCTAACTCTCCATTTATAATTCTTTCTTTTAATTGCTGTGTACTCTGCATCTTCCTTTTCCTCCCATTACTATTTCATTTTTTTTGCTTCCACTATAACTAAGTAAACCTTATTTTCTCCTATATACTACGTAATCTAAATTTGCATTACCTATTGTGACCTTCGAACACCTTCGGTCTCACACAAGCCAATTTTTACTCCATTTCTTCTTCATCAGATTGAAAAATAACCTCTTTTGTTTTAAGCTCGTTTTTATATTCTCTAGGAGTCTTTTTAAACTTCTTCTGAAATACCCTATTAAATGTTCTTTGGCTTTGAAATCCCGCTTCTAAACAAATATCCGTAATCATCATATCCGTGTGTTCCAATAATGACACAGCATAATTTAATCTATGTTCATTCAAATATTGATTAAAATTTGTATGTAACGTCGATGAAAACACGCGTGATAAAACATATTTGCTCACTCCAAATTCCTTTGCCATAACATCTAGAGAAATTTCTTCTTTAAAATTCTCAGCAATATAACTTACAATTCGATATATAATATCATCGCTTTCAAATTTTTCTCGCACCATCAACTCGAAATATGGCATACTTCTCGCCAGAATAAGTTGTATATATGCTTGTTCCAAAACCTGGCTACGATTTTTTTCGTTATAGAGTTTCACAATCGCATCACGTATATCTCGATGTACATTTTCCTTTTTTATTATGGGATTTTTAGGATAATACTTTTGCAAATCGTCCACAAAACAACCCACTAATGACATCTTAGGAACTATATAAAAAGCTTCCTTTTTCCCTTTTCCAAACACTTGATAATGATGTATCAAATTCGGAAAAACAATAGCAAAGTCACCTTTTTCCATATGGTACAATTCACATTCAATACCTAAAACTAATGTTCCTCGTGTCACATATACGATTTCCATTCCACTATGTAAATGTGGAGGAAAATGTACAGATTCTTTATGCGTCATATGAAGACTTTCTTCTTTTTTCTCATATAATGCAATCAATCCAACCCCTCCTCTTTCAACTTTTGACCAATTTTCATTCACATTTGGCAAGTATTTTTTCTTTTTCTACACTATAATGAAATTGTAAAAAACAGAAAGGAGAAAAAAGATATGATGAAGATAATCAAATACTTTATTAAGGTTATGGAGTTCTATGGTGGTTTCTATAAAAATAATCATTTTATTTAATGATATGTATTTATAGACACACTATCATATATCATGAAATAAACCTTTGAAACTGACCAATTCTTAGGAACTGGTCTCTTTTCCATCTCTAAAAGAGATTATACTTCTTCTGTTTCTTTTATTGAATGAATTACATTAGATAAAATATGCACAAAATGATACTACTCTATTTTATATACACTTTCTATTAAAATTCATACTTTTTAAGTTCTATTATAATTACTACTAGTTCTATTAGAACTATTTTTATTATATCATTAATTAAAAAAGAAATACAGACACAAATTACATAATTCATAAAAAATAATTACTTTTTTCATAAAATCATTAAAAATAGAGTAGAGAAATAACAGCATATGTTATTTCCCTCTCATTGAACCGTACGTA
>CALAEX010000089.1 GCA_937891165.1 uncultured Lachnospiraceae bacterium
TTATCAGATATCAAATAAATCAAGAGCTTTGTCTATATTAATTTTATTTTTTGATTGTCCTTTTTGTAATTAAGCTCTGATATCAAAGGTATAGCGGTTTAAACCGGATGGAGAATGTTCTTCTAAAAATTGCTCTAATAGGGTTGGTGTTTGTTCGTCTTCGATTGGTTCTCGAATAGAAACATCGGATTGTAGAGTGTATCCTTTTTGAGCAAGTGATTTAGAAAGAGAAGGTAATTCTGTTCGAATAAGTTCGCCTGATTCTTTATCTGTCATAGAAAAACGAGCAGAAACATGCTGTCCTGTTAATGTAATAAAAATGTCGGTTGTTCCAAGTGCTTCTAATTCTAAGTGCAATAAAGCACTAAAAGAATCGGTTGGTTTTAAGGCTCTCTTTTTTTCATATACATAAAGCTCTCCATGAGCAGGGTATTCTTTGAATTTCAAAGGTAATTGTATATAAGGAAATATTTGATTGACCGATTCCATAAAAGCAAGATTAGACCGCATTTGTTTTGGCGTTTCTATCGCAGTTTCTTTTGTTTGTTCTGAAATCTTTATAGATAATTGTTCTAGTTTTGACAATGTATCGTGTAATTCCTCATAATATTTTTTGATATTCTCTGGTTCAGAGATTTCCTCTGGTTTTAATAAAAAAGAATTTAAAAATTCTTTTATCATATCTTCTCTGTTAAGAACCAAATGATGTTCAGGACGTGGAGAAGTTGTAGTAGAAGTATGATTTAAAGTAGGTTCTTGTCCTGTTAAAGTCATCTGTTTTAGAAAAGATTCGTTAGAGAGAACGGCATCTTTTGTTTTGGAAGATTCTATAGTTGTAGTATTTTTAGAAGAAGTAGTTTGGTCTTCAGAACTGTTAGGTTGTTCTAAAAGCGAGATTTTGCTATTAGAATTATTATTTAATTTTGTTTCTTCATTTGGAAGAAGAGTTGATGTAGTATTCGTTTGTTCCAATGGTCTTTCTAAAAGTTTTGATGTAGAAGTGGAAGATGTTTGTATAAGTTCTTTTGTTGAAGATTCTGTAGCATAGTTTTTTATTATGATATTGGAAATTTCTTGTAAAAATTCTTGTTTTTGTGTACCTTCTGGAAGTTGTTCGATTTGTGTTGTTAATTCTTGTAACATTTGTTCTGCTTGTGGAAGGAGTTTTGCATTTTGGTTATGATAATTTAAAAATTGAGTTACATTTTCTTTTGTTACTGGAATATGATGTAGTTCCATCAGAATTAAATCTTTGACTGGTAGGTCAGGGTATTTGGAAGATAATGATAAATAATGTCGAATTCCAGCTTCATTCACAGGCTGTTTATGGGCAAGTAATTCTGTAACGATAGAAATACTACGCTCTGTTTTTGTAATATTTGCCGCAGAAAGTGCTTTATCAATCATTGGATTTTCTAAAGGAGTATCTTCTTTTGCTAACTTTAAAAGAATTTGTTCCTCGGTGGTTTGTGAAACGAAGAAACTAGCATGTTCGCCAATAGATAAATTTAATGTTCCTTCGGTACGAGCAGTCACAGAAGCACCATTTTCTAATAATACTTTGATTTGATTTGCACGTAAATCGAGTACCTCACCTTTTAAGAGTTGTCCTTGTGTGACAACTGTTTGAGAAGTCGCAGGAGCTTTTACAGAAGCAGGTAAACGTTTTGTAAGAGGCACGGTTGGTTTTTCTTGTTTTGCAGGTTTATATAAGTTTGCCATTATTTGGCTAATCATCCCCATAGATTATCATTCCTTTCTAGCTTTGTTTGTTAGTGTATCACATTTTATTTAAAATTGGAAGAAAGGATGATTTTTTTTGTAAAATATGATACACTAAATGGAGAATTTAACATAAGGAGGATTTTATGAAGTATCCAAAACCATTACAAAAAAAGGAAACGATTGGTTTTGTTGCTCCATCGTTTGGGTGCAATATAGAACCTTATCATACGGCATTTGAAAATGCTCAAAAAAAATTTAAGGAAATGGGATATTGTCTTGATATAGGACCAAACTGTTATGAAGGAAAGGGTATTGGGATTAGCAATACTCCACAACTTTGCGGAAAAGAATTGACAGAAAGTTATCTTAGTACAAAAAATCAAGCCATGATTTCTTGTGGTGGTGGAGAATTGATGTGTGAAATTTTGGACTATGTTGATTTTGAACAAATAAAAAAAGCAGAACCAAAGTGGTATATGGGTTATTCAGATAATACCAATTTCACTTTTTTATTGACTACGATTTGTGATGTAGCGTCTATTTATGGTCCATGTGCTCCAACATTTGGAATGCAACCTTGGCATCCTGCTATTTTTGATGCATTTGCTCTATTAACAGGAGAAAAACAAATCGTTTCTGGTTATGATGGTTGGGAAAGGGAGTCATTCAAAGATGCAGAACACCCATTAGAGCCATATCACATTACGGAAAAGAAAATTTTAAAAGTATATGATTCAAAAACAAATACAATGGTAGAAGATGCGACACTAAAGTTTTCTGGTAGATTAGTTGGAGGTTGTTTAGATTGTTTAGCCAATTTAGTTGGTACAACGTTTGATAAAGTTCCAGAATTTAACGAACGTTACAAAGAAGAAGGAATTGTTTGGTTTTTGGAGTCTTGTGATTTGAATGTGATGTCGATTCGTCGTGCTTTATGGCAATTAGAGCATAGTGGATGGTTTCAGTATGTAAAAGGATTTTTAATTGGAAGACCTCTTGTATTTGGACAGGATATCATGGGACTTAATCATTATAATGCAGTAACAGGAATATTAGGTAAATATAATGTTCCAATTGTTATGGATGCTGATATTGGGCATTTTGCACCAATGATGCCATTGATTTGTGGAAGTTATGCTTCTGTTACAATACAAGGTAATTGCATTGATATTGAAATGAAATAAAAGGGACAAAATGAAACAAATTATTTTAAGAAAAAGAAATCTAATATTACTTTTTATCCCATTAGGAATTATCTTAAATGAATGGGCAAAAAGTAGTGCTTTTATTGCAGAAGAATTATTTGCAAAACGAATTTATAAAGTAATTTCGCAAGGAATGGGGATTCTTACCGGTTGGATACCATTTTCTGTTGCAGAGTTACTTGTTGTGATAGGACCTTTAATGATTGTATTTTTATTGGTTCGTCAAATGATTCGGGTAATACGTGCAAAGAAATTAGCAAAAGAAGAACAAAAAAATGTTGGACAAATTCGGTTTGTATTGATAATGACAGCACTACAAAATTTATTGTGTTTGGTATCCATTATTTTCTTTGTTTATATATTACTTTGTGGCATTAATTATCATCGTTATTCGATACAACATTATTTAGAACTTTCCGTAGAAAATTCTTCCGTAGAAGAATTAGAAGGACTTTTGATAGAACTAGCAGATAGAGCAACCTCTCTTCGGACTGATTTGACAGAAGATGAAAATGGAGTATATATACTTCCAATGTCAAAAAGAGAACTTGGAAAAGAAGCGAAAAAAGCATATGAAAATTTGGCAAAAGTATATGAAATATTTGCAGGAAGTTATCCCGCACCAAAGACTGTATTTTTTTCTAAATGGATGTCGTATACACAAATTACAGGGGTATTTACTTGTTGGACAATGGAAGCAAATGTAAATGTTGATATTTCTCCTTATTCGATTGGTTCTACGATGTGTCATGAATTAGCACATCTTCATGGGTTTATGAGAGAAGAGGAAGCAAACTATATTTCTTACATAGCTTGTTTAGCTTCGGATTGTATAGACTTACAATATAGTGGTACAATGTTGGCATTGATTCATACAGGAAATGCTTTATATAGAAAAGATGCCGAACGTTATTTTGAAGTCTACAAAAATCATTATAGTGAAGCAGTTGCTAGGGATTTAATAGCAAATAATGAATATTGGGACAAATTTGAAGATACAAAAGTAGCAGAAACCGCAGAAAAAGTAAATAACACGTATTTAAAAGCAAATAATCAAACGGATGGGACACAAAGTTATGGAAGAGTTGTTGATTTGTTATTAGCAGAGTATCGACAGCGACACGAAGTTAGCATTCAACCATAAAAAAATAGTTAGTATTAAAGTTTTAAATATCAAATGGATAAAATTTTTAAGGTAGCATGAGGTTCTGTGAATGTTGCATAGAATGGAATAGCAAAAATAGAGGAAATTTGTTATAGAAAGACTCTTTTATTTTTAGAAAAGATATGCTATGATAAAAACGATAGATAGAAAACTATAAGAGAATAGTTAGAAAGGCATGGGAAAATCATGGCTGAAGAGGTAAAAAACATAGGGGAGAAAGAAGTAGTCTCCAGAAATTTCATTGAAATGATTATTGACAAAGATTTAGAAGAGGGAAAACATACACAAATTATGACTCGTTTTCCACCTGAACCAAATGGATATTTGCATATTGGACATGCAAAGTCTATTTTATTAAATTATGGATTGGCACAAAAATATGGTGGTAAGTTCAATCTTCGTTTTGATGATACGAATCCAACAAAGGAAAAGACGGAGTTTGTAGAGTCAATTATTGCAGACGTAAAGTGGTTAGGAGCAGATTTTGAAGATAGATTATTCTTTGCTTCTGATTATTTTGACCAGATGTATGAGGCAGCAGTAAAGTTAATTAAAAAAGGAAAAGCATTTGTTTGTGACTTATCTGCGGAAGAAATTAAAGAATATCGTGGTGATTTTAAAACTCCAGGTAAAAACAGTCCATATCGTGACCGTAGTGTAGAAGAAAATCTTGCTTTATTTGAAGCAATGAAAAATGGTGAATTTGAAGATGGAACAAAAGTGCTTCGTGCTAAAATTGATATGTCCTCTCCAAACATCAATATGAGAGACCCTGTCATTTATCGTGTTGCTAGAATGACACATCATAATACAGGAGATAAGTGGTGCATTTATCCAATGTACGATTTTGCACATCCAATTGAAGATGCGAT
>CALAEX010000090.1 GCA_937891165.1 uncultured Lachnospiraceae bacterium
GATAAATTTAAGTGTGCAGGGCATGAGATACTAGTAAGCTGTGGTAAGAAATATCATCCATACCATAATTACACAAATTCAGGTCCTTTATATGAATTTTTAGGATATCATTGCTTAGTACCATTGACAATGTACGACTGCGATGGTGATGGTGAATGGCTAGATTATGAACCTTGTGATAAAGATGCGCACACACACGGTAGAGAGTGTTTCGAATCTGAAGTAGGTATATATTGTACCGTATGTTTTGCAATAGCAACAGAGTCAGGTGCAGATGGTACATATGAGTTAAATCATACAAAGAAGTGTGCAGCATATAGTCAAAACCATAATACTAATAAACAGACAGATATACAATTACAGTCATTAGAAACTTATATATATAAAACATATAGTGGTGTATCAGTTAGATATTTAGTTCCAGTATATACATACAAAGCACCATCATTTACAATCAATTGTTCAAAATGCGGTGTAGATATTATTATAAAAGATTATAGTAAGAACAGAGTAGTGCAGCTAGTAGAAAGTCTAACACATAGTGATGAGGGGTCAAATGTAGGTAAATATGTATTTGCACCAGACACAGAAATGTTACGTGATGCATATATGAATCACGTAGAGGGATTAACCGATGGAGGCAAGGCGCAGCATAGTAGTAATGTACCAAATCATATATTATTTACAAGTATGGGCTGTGGTACACAGGAGCATACACATAGAGCATCTAAAACACCTATATTATCAGTACCAAATGGTGGATGTCAAATAGAAGAGCATAATTGCATCACAGCAGGCTGCATAGCTAAAACAGAAAAAATATACTGTACACCATCATTAAGTCAATCATTAGTCAAATTTAAGCTAAAGAATACACTTCAAAGTAGCTATCCAAATATAGTAGCAAACACAGGAGTAGTAGTAGATGGTATAACTACAATACTTGTAAATCAAAGCGCTATAGATTTGATAAACTCATCATATAAGTGGGTATCTCATTTTAGAACAGAAACTGGAAATGACACTACAAAAGATGCCAATATCAAATTTGATTATTCAACAATTCTGTTAAGAGGTGATGATAAATTAACACTAGCACAGTGGAAAACAGAAAATGCAGCAGCAATTTCCAATATACAATCATTAACAGACCAATTCTATGTTGGAAACACCCCACAGGGAACAAGAAAACCAGGACAGTATGAAGTAGGGTTCTCAGCAAAATTTGAGGCTAATTCATCAACAGCAGACTTAACTACAAAAGCTGAATTTAAAACTAATAATGATTACTTGGGAGACTTAGAAATAGACAAAACTAAGGAGGGTTCTTTCTTAGGTATAAAATATAAGATTTGGGAGTTTAAGACATATGGGAACAATAAGTGTAGTGACCAATCCCGCACCTACACACTCCAAACCCCATACGAAATCCCCTCCATCAAAGTCAAAGTCAACGTCTTCAGCGACTACACCAACCAAAACCCAGGAACCCCAATCCACGGCGACACCACAATATCATTCTACCCATATGTAAGAATGTATTACGACACCCCAACCCTCAAGAGTCAATCAGCCCTCGTACTTGGTGAAACCCAGCGCCACTTCCAAGCCCATGACGGAGCCGACATCACCTTCACCAACGGAAATGGTTTACTCACTCTAACAAGTACACAATGGTATCTGGCAAAGATGATTTAACATACACCACATCATATACATCTCAATACACCTTAAAGGTGTTTATTTTTTGCTCATTTTTATATCAAACAACATTGAAATTGTCTTCTTAAACATATTATTAAATAATCAAGAAAAAGTGCACAAAGCACTCGTCTACAATCACTTCAATACTCATTGAAAAAACACGCAAACAACATTACAAAATAATTAATTAACCCGATTTTTACAGCAACCAAATGGCAGTATAACCTTGTTTATTCTGTACATCGACAGACCGTGCAACCTGTGTTAAGATGCCATTACAAGGAGGGAAAAAGTAATGGCAGCAACTTACATAGCAAATGGCTATAAACTAAAAATTAGTCGGCATCGTACGCATATCACTACTTATGAGGATATGAGACTTCAAACGACTGCACCCCTAAAAAAGGACAAGCCGAAGAAAATCAAACCATCAATCCCCAGCAACTATGCGGACTGTAATTACTATGCTAGAAAAAGAAACAGACGCAGAGTAGTAAAAGAAATCATATACAACAATTTCGCCCTACCTAATGTTGTAATGATTACACTCACATTCGACCAGAAGAAAGCCCAACAAAACCAATCTTACACAGACCTATCTTATACACACTATGAATTCAAGAAGTTTATACAGAGAGTGGAAAGCCACTACGATGATTTCCGTTATATAGCAACCTTTAACAGACAATCAAGCGGCAACTGGCATTATCACTTATTCTGTAACTTTCCACCCAACATCCCCAATAAAACAATTACACACCTATGGAGAAATGGAATCACCTACATTACCTATATTAAAACCCAAGCTGATTACCAACAATGTATGGACTATCTCATACAGAATATGAATCAAGCGGCAAACGAATTAAAAGGTAAGCGTGGTTACTTAGCACCAAAGGACATTGAACGCGACAAAGTCATCAAATCATGGAACGAGCAGCACACAGAGGAGTTTATGGAGGCTTTTGAGCGAATAGAAAATGCACCTAGAACAATACTCTATGAGACACGAAATCACCTAGGAGTAAAAGGGAAAAGTGTAGATGAAGCAACTGGAGAAGTAATCGACTTTCATATTGAGGATAGAGAACTAACACCTACACTAGAGCAAGCAGGCTATGAAAGTTGGGACACTATTTACACACATTTAACATCATCAGCAGACTTCTCAGACAAATTTTCAGAACTTAAGCCTGCAACACCAAAACAGAAGAAATGGAAACATAAACAAGGAGGAAAGAGAAATGGCACACGGACCATACGAGATTACCAAGAAGGTAATCAATAACATCACTAGACCAGTGATATTCAACATAAAGGAGTTTAATGATTGGGTACATCAATTATGCAAATATGTGCTGATGCAGTCAGTTACACAAGATGTCAGAAACAAGAATTCAGAAGTAGGATTACTTAGTGAAATAAATTTAAAAGGCGATAGCTTGCAGGTAAATAGCAAATGGAGTGAACGCTTACAGGCCTATGTGATTGACACAACATCAATTTTATATAATTGTGAGGTCAATATACATGAAAAAAATTCACTAATGTTCATTCGTAACAGTTCTGACAATTCAGGAATAGCACTTAATGATATATTGAATCTAATCAATACCAAGAGTTTATTCTTAGTTGTAGTTGTTAATAACAATGGTGAGATATCTTTCGCATATAAGACATCTGATGATGTCAATTTATATAAAAAAGTATATCGTGATATGCAGTGTGACATCTCTACAGTTAGAGGTAAGATAGACCTATATGAGCAGATAAAGCAGACACCAAGTACCTATGGAATTGAAATCGGACATTCAGGAGAGGAAAAGGGAAGACACTTAGCAAAACTTGAACTCGTGCATAATGAATGTATATCACTAGAAGAATATGAGCAGAGTTTAGAGAATGATGGATTAGCATACATTAGTAGTCTTCTAATACCATACTGCTCTGCAATTAGTACAAATGTGAAGGTTGGTACAGACTTCTCATCTGTTTATGCAACAGAAGATAATTGTCTTATAGAACAAGCAATAGCAAGATGGTGTCTTCTTTATGATAAAGAGATACCAATGGAGATACTGCAAAGATTGCATAAAAATTATCTAGAATTAAAAGATTATGTATAATTTGATTTTTAAAAGAGATAGAAAAATCATTACATGCATTATAATTTCTAGGAGGTCATCAATATGCAAATTAGATTTAGAAGTATTAGAGAAGATAACATAATAGGTTTATTAATGATTACACCAGATGGCTTCGAAAGAGTTGTAGTACAAGTAATGGTTCCCAGAGACAAAGACTGGCGAGCAGACGTGGAGCTATATGACGACCTAGTCAAAATCTACAAGCGTCGCTTACAAAAGATGTTTACCCATGGGTAAAACCAATCTTCATAAATCTTATACATTGTCAGAAAAGAGCAGTAGCCAACAAAACTTAAAAGGCTGCTGCTTTTTTCTTACCATCATTATTGTAAGCAATGTAGAAAAGTCATTTAACTATTATTCTGATTTTCTACTTTAAGGATTATACAAAGACTTTCTATAGCATTAAAAAGTCTAATGCAATCTAACTCATCAATCTCAAAATCAGAACGTCCATGTAACAACCAGTGACGATTTACAGAATCAGGTTCAGTTGAATCGAAGTCACTTTTTTTATATAGATTTCGTATAAATGTATTATATGAAATCCAAATATGTTTCTGAATTGTACTTCCATTCGAAGGAAATGTATCGACTTTTTTCTGACATATTTTCATCATTCTAACATCAGTTTTATCATCGCTAAATTCGGATAGAATACCTTCAATAACAGAGAGTAAAGATGTTGCACATATTGCATATGATTTTATTTCAAATGCTTGCCAGCATTCATCAATAAGTTTTTTTAGTCCATTTTTTATAGGGGACTTTTTGATAACAGATAACATGTTTTTAGTATGTAAATAGTTATCTTCAGTAAAATACCATTTAAGAAAAGCATTAACATCATCAAGTTCATCAGTATTGGCTAATGTTTTTATTGCCAAAATTCCAAGTTCTGCAGGTAAAGTCCATCCTTCAGCGGATAGTTTAGTTACTACCACGTCTAATTCTTTATCAAAAGCGTCTACACTTTTCTTAGCATTTTCCTCAATTGCATTTTGCATCATTTGGAGTTGTTCAGGTGTCAATGTATTCATATAAGGTCTCCTTGTCTATTTCGTGTATGCCTAGATTTATTATAAGAAATATTTTGACTTTTGACTACCTATCAATTCCAATTTTCTTAGACATTCCAAGGACTAGTGAGAAAATGATTTTTTGTATTGAAAATATATCAATTAAGGGGTCAAATTTTTGTATTGAAATATTGATTTTTAAATATACAAATTTTGTTATAAGCAGTTTGCACCATTTTATTCCTAAAACAGAGGAGATTATTGGACAAACCAATATTGTATTACCCATAGGAATTTCATTTTTTACGTTTCAGGCATTAAGTTATATTATTGATGTTTATAGAGGATTACCGGCACAAAAGAAATTGGGGTATTTGGGATTATACATAGCGTTTTTTCCACAGCTGATTGCGGGTCCGATAGTACGTTATACAACGATTATGGATCAAATAGAAAAACGTAAAATTACGATGACTTCATTTTCACAAGGAATGCTTCGTTTTTTGTATGGTTTTAATAAGAAAATATTGTTGGCAAATATTTTATCTGAGACAGCCGATAAAGCATTTGCAGCTAGTGAAGTAAGTGTTACTATGGCATGGATTGGTGCTGTTTGCTATACATTGCAGATATACTTTGATTTTAGTGGTTATTCAGAAATGGCAATCGGTTTAGGAAAAATGTTTGGATTTGATTTTGGGGAGAACTTTCATTATCCATATATATCTAAAAACATAAGTGAATTTTGGCGGCGCTGGCATATTTCTTTAGGTTCTTGGTTTCGAGATTATGTATATTTCCCATTAGGTGGTTCAAGAGTGAATTCTAAATTTAGATTGGTATTTAATCTTAGTGTTGTGTGGTTAGTTACAGGAATTTGGCATGGTGCTAATTGGACGTTTATTTTATGGGGAGTGCTTCATGGATTTTTTGTTATTATAGAGAAAATTTGTAAGATACCGGAGAAAATACAGTTTTCAAAATTATTGCAAATTATTTATCAGTTATTTACCATGTTAATTGTAATATTGGGCTGGGTATTATTTAGAGCAGATAGTTTATCGAATGCATTTAGTTATATACAAGCAATGTTCGGAATCAAGGGAAATATTTTATGGGATGTCAGTACAGTATTTTGTTTGAAAGAATGTATATTAATTTTAGTTGTTGGTCTCATCTGTTCAACGCCAATAGTAGAAAAGATAAAGTGTAGAATTTCAAATTTGAAGTCAGAGAAGATGATTTATGGTATTGGTTATGTGATTCAAGTGTTACTGTTTGTTATCAGTATATCATATCTGGTAATGAATGCACATAATCCTTTTATTTATTTCAATTTTTAAGGAGAATATATGGGTAAAGAATGGAAAAAATATTTTCAAATTGTTTTGACTGGTTTTGTGATATTATTTATATTTATGTTTACCATATTAAATATAGGTTTAGCTATTGAACCTACCAGAGAATTGATAAATAAAAAAATAACATTTTCATTATTAGAAGTTATAGTTATAGTAACGCTAATATTTGGGTCGTAAGCATCCCTTAAAGTAAAATCAATACTGTTGAATTT
>CALAEX010000091.1 GCA_937891165.1 uncultured Lachnospiraceae bacterium
CATCAATAATAATAATAGGAGCTATTCCATGATGTTCATGAAGCATTTTAGAAAGCATATATAACGAAGACTCTAAAAAAACAGTATCTCCTTTACTTTCTACCATTTGTTTGTAGTAATCACTATCTTTTACTTTTGTACTTTCTACAAGTTCATTATGTCGTTTATACTCCAACCATATTAAATGAGTGATACTTTTTAAAGTTTCTTCCCATGTATCAAATTTTACATCTTTAAATGTAAGAAAAATCACTGAATATTTTCCTTGATAGTCACGATACTTTTTTCCACAAGACCAAATTTTTTTCTCTTTAAAATATACCGAAGTATCTTCTTTCGTTTTTTCAAAAAAAGTACGCAACATATCCATATTCAAAGTTTTTCCAAAACGACGAGGACGTGTAAATAAAGATACCATAGGACGCTCATCAATAAACTCTTTAATCATCATCGTTTTATCAATATAATAATATTCCGAAGATGCCAAACGATAATCCGAAATACCAATCGGCAAAGGAAGTTTTTCTATCGTACTATTTTTTTTATATTTTCCTGTCTTTACACGTTTATCTAATGGTTTCTCTGCTTCTACAGGAATCTTCCACACACGACCTTCTTTTATTGCTCCAGCAATTCTTCCTTCTTTACAAAGAAGTACTACTCTTCTTTCGGAAATATTCCATACCATTGCTGTTTCTTTTGTTGTTCTATAGTTTCCCATATACTATTCCTCCTTAATAAGAACATTGTACTTTATATAAAAGAATAATGTCAATATTATTCGGAATAAAATAATAAAATTTATAAAGAATTAGGACATCTACTAAATTGAGATGCCCTAAAATTATTACTTATTTCACTTGTTTTCTTATTACTTTTTCATGTTCCTTTTCAAACTCTGCTATTTTGTTTTTCAACTCCTCTGGTACTTCTTTATCTACCATAATATATTCTAGTACTTTTACTCGATATGGATTTTCATACTCCTCTATTCCATCGTTTTCAAATGTTATCTTTGTTAAACTTTGCCCTAAATTTTCTGCTCTTTCCATACATCTTTTTCTTTTTTCTATCTCTTATTGTGTTACAGGAACGTCAGAACCAGGAGCTATAAATGGCTTTAATGCTTTCTTTGATACATTATTTTTTAATTTTCTCTCTACATCCATTATTTACGCTACTTTCGTATTTTTCTTTTTTTACAATCCTACTATGTTTTATCCTAAAATTTTATTTGTCACTTCATCTTCAAACTGTCGCATATACAATTGCTTATAATAGCCATCTTTTTTTAGAAGTTCTTTATGTGTTCCACATTCAACAATTTTTCCCTCACGAACAGCTAATATAATATCTGAATTTACAATGGTAGAAAGTCTATGTGCTATCACTAAGGTAGTTCTACCTTCCGTTACGGATTCTAATGCTTGTTGTATCTTTTGTTCCGTTACAGTATCTACAGAGGCCGTCGCTTCATCTAAAATAAGTATCGCAGGGTCTGCAAGAATGGCACGTACAAAAGCAATTAACTGCTTTTCTCCAGTAGAAAGAAATGCTCCATTCTCTCCAACATCAGTATCTAGTCCATTTTCTAGGTGTTCTATTATCCTTTCTGCTGAAACAATACGGAGAGCTTTTTTAATTTCTTCATCCGTTGCATTAGGCTTACCCATCAACAGATTTTCACGAACAGTACCTGAAAAAAGATGTGGTGTTTGCAAAACATATCCAATAGAAGAATGTAACCATAAAAGAGAACGTTCTTTTAAATTTTTACCATCTATCAAAATTTCTCCTTCTGTGGGGTCATAAAATCGACAAATTAAATTAATCAATGTACTTTTTCCTGCTCCTGTTTCTCCAACAATAGCAACGTGTGTCCCAAGGGGAATATTTAAAGAAAAATGTTCTAGCACCATCTCTTGTCCATCAGGATAATGGAAACTAACATTGCGTAATTCAATATCCCCACGTAATTTCTCCCAATTTTCACGTTTTGGATGGAATGTATCTCCATATTTTTCTATTACTTCTGGTAAATCAGAAACCTCTGACTTCATTTCCAATAATCCTATAACACGCTCAATATTAACCTGTGTAGTAATGAGGGAAGAAATTGCCTCTACAAGCCAACGAACAGGCTCACTAATCCCAATTGCATAACTCATAAAAGCAGATAATGTACCAATTTCGCTTACTCCAATATAACCACTTTTCCAAATAACAATTGCAAGCGTAGTAGAAGATGCCAGTGTCATTACAGCGGAAAAAATACCATGAATTCTTGCAGAACGAACACTCTTTTGAAGCATCGAAGATGTTCCTACACAAAATTTATCAATCATTTTATTTTCTACAGCTAATGTCTTTATCGTTTTTGCTCCTGTAATACCTTCATTAAAATCACCTGTAATCTTTGCATTCTGTATACGAAGTTCTCTATCTACACGAAGCATTATCTTTTGAAACAAAGCAAAGAACAATACAAGCAATGGAATAACCAACAAAACTAAAAGTGCTAACTGGGTATTAAGAATTAGCATAATTACCGATGCCCCAATAATATAAGTCAAATGCATAATTGCATCTAGAAGATTCCAAGATGCAAGAGAACCAATACGGGAAGTATCACTCATTAATCTTGCATGAACCGAACCTACACTATTTTGATTAAAGTACGAAAAGGACATCGTTTGTAAATGTGCAAAAAGTCGTTGACGTAATGTATTGTTAATCTCTGCCTCTGTTTGTGTCGCTTTCAGTGTACTAAGTCCATTTAATATACCAGACATCAATACTGCTATGATATATAAAATAATAAAAATAGGTAGTGAATCCATATTTCTTTCACCAATAAAACGATTAAGAACATGCTTTTGAAACAGGGGCATAATCACATCGTCAAGACTTGCTAAAAGTCCTGTTACAATAATAAAGATAAAATTTTTCCAGAAAGGTTTCAAAAATGGAGCTATTTTTCCAAGTCCAAAAAACGAAAGTTTTATTGTTTTACTTTCTACTGTTTCCATATAATTCCTCCTCTCTCCTCATTTGGAGTTCATAAATTTGTTGATACATACCACCTGCATTCTTCAAAGTTTCATGTGTTCCTTCTTCACTAATACTTCCACCATCTAATACTAAAATATGGTCTGCTTTACTTACAGTAGAAACTCTGTGAGAAATTAATATTACGGTAGCTTTTCCAAAACGCTCCGAAATAGCCTGTCGAATCTTATTATCTGTTTCTGTATCCACTGCTGAAAGTGAGTCATCAAATATCATAATTGGTGCATCCATCAAAAGTGCACGAGCAATGGCAACTCGTTGTTTTTGTCCACCTGACAGTGTTACACCACCTTCTCCCACAATAGTTTGATATCCATCTACAAATTTATTTACAGTTTCTGTTAATACTGCTGCACTTGTTACATTTTCCAACTCTTGTTCCGTTGCACTATCCTTCGCCATTAAAATATTTTCCTTTAATGTACCAGAAAATAAATACGGTTCTTGTGTAACAATACCAATAGACTTTCGTAACGATTCTGTTCGAATCGTTCTCAAATCAATTCCATCAATTTTAATACTTCCTTCCCCATCCTTTAATGTATAAAGTTTATCTAACAAAAGCATCAATGTACTTTTTCCACTTCCCGCACCACCAAGAATACCAAGTGTTGTACCAGCTTTCACAGTAAAACTTACATCTTTAAGAATTTCACCTCCACCATCATAAGAAAATCTAACGTGTGAAAAATCAATATCTCCCCATTTTGGACACTCTATAGCATCAGGCAAATCTGCTTCTAGTTCGACACTCATTACTTCAAAAATACGCTCAAGAGAAACACCTGCCTGAGCCATTTCTGAAATAATTTCACCAAGCTCACGAATCGGCCAAAGAAGCATGGTGTTATAAGTAAGAAAAGCAATTAGTTCACCTTCTGTAATTTTTCCATTGATACAAAACATTGCACCAAATAGCAGTAAACTCATTACTTGAAAACCAGCAAGAATATCCGTAGATGACCAAAAAATGCAAATGAGACGGTCCATTTTTTTCATCAAATCAGTAAAAATACGATTTTGTTTTTGGAACTTTTCTATCTCCGAATTTTCACGACCAAAAGCACGTATTACACGAATACCCGAAAGATTCTCTTGTGCTATTGCAGAAAGCAAACCTTCATTTTCATCACATTGTTCAAAACTATGAGCGAGTTTATTATGAAACAAAATAGATATAATAACAAAGATTGGCATAGGAACAAGAGCAATAAAAGTAAGTCCCACATTCATAGTAAACATAAAATATCCTGCCAGTACAATCGTCAAAACAATACGTACAATCGAAGTCATCTGTTTTGATAAAAAATCTTTTACCGTATCAATATCCATCGTAGAACGCTGAATCAAGTCACCCGTACGATTTTGTGAAAACCACGAGTATGGTAATCGCTGAATATGGGCAAACAATCCATCTCGAATATTTTTGACAAGCTTTCCTGATGCACGACTTTCTAGTACACGAAATCCATAACTTGCAACTACATGAATAAATGCCACACCTACAATCACTAATGCTACTATCCAAATATGTTCTGAAAGATACTCCATACCTCCTAAGATATCGATGATACTATCAAAAAAACCTAACACCTCCACCTTATTTTTACAAAGAATTCCATCAACAGCAATACGAATAATTTGTGGTTGCAACGTACTTGCAAGTGTAGAAATCACAGCCATAATCATACAAAGTATGAAAAGTCCCATACATCCATATAAAAATTGTGCAAGTAATTGTAATTTACTCCTTTGTTTCTTTTGTTTTTGTTTCATAAAAATTCTTCCTTTCCTAGTAAACAAGAAAACCAAAGCTCGCATTTATAAAAAAGATAAAAATGGCTTCTATGTCTATGCCAAGCCCAATCTTTGTGACTCCAAAACCATCCTTAACTATATCAGCAGATATC
>CALAEX010000092.1 GCA_937891165.1 uncultured Lachnospiraceae bacterium
ATGTTCAAATCTTCTCTGACATTCGCTTCGTAAGTGTTCTGAAACATCACATACGTTTACCAAAAAATAATTTCCGTCTTCGTAATCCAAAATGTTTTCTGCAAACTTTCTATATTCTTGGGATAAGTTCTTTTTTAATGTATCTGTTTTCAACTCTTCTCTCGTAAAGTGAGCAACACCCATTTGTACCGCAAACTGTATATACGCACATATCATAAAAATCTTTGGTATAAATCTAGGCGAATCTTCCTTTTCTTCAATTCCCCATCTCTTTGTGTCCATTAAATATCTAGCAAAATTCTCTTTTTTAGCAACAACACTCTCCTGCTCGCTGTACTTTAATACATCACATTTATTCAACACAAATAAGAAACGGTCGTTGAAGTCTCCCCTGTCGTCCTCATCCTGTGCAGTCTCATTAATTGCTTTCAAGAAAAATCCTAAACTTTTATCTTCATAGTCTTGCGAATCCGCACAGATAACAACCATCTCTTTTTCACCATTGTTAATGGCATCTAAAGCAATCTTAATATCCTGCTTTATATCTGTTTCCGCACCTTTGGTCTTTGAACTATTGCATCCTGGAGTATCAACAATAACAAGATTAAATTCTTTTTCCATCTCTTTCGTAGGATACAGATGTGATAAATCTAAACAAATCTCTATCGTATCAATCGTTTCAGGATTACTTTTCTTTGCTCCTAATGGCGTAATTTCCCAGAATCTAGCCAAACAAGCTTCATCACTGTCAAACGTTTCTTTCTGTACGACAACTTCCCCATGTTCGTCAAAGCATTCCAGCGTAATGTTTCCCTTTAGTCGCTTATCGTGTTTCAATCTACAAGTCTTTGATGTACATGTTTCATCTGATGTCGGTAAAATATTATGATGAATCAACGCATTTAAAATTGTAGATTTTCCACTACTATATAGACCTGCAAAAACAATCTTAAATTCCTTGTTCTTTGCCTGCTGATACTCTGTAGGCAGGTTCTTATAATCCTTTGCAATCTGAGAATCCTCACCACATTCATCCACTAAGTCCGAAAATTTCTTTGATAACAATGTCTGCATAACTACATCAATATTTTGAGCCAATTTAGCATCTGAATATTCCTGCTCCATCAGTATCTGCTACCTGAAAGAGGTTTAGTCGCAGAAAATGGTGCAGGCTTTTGTCTGCACCAGTTTGTATGTAATGCTCAGTTTTATTTCCCTTTTTGAATTTGCAGATTCGCATACTCTCATCAAATCTTCGTAATCAATTTTTCTTCCATCAAAAAGTATCTCTATCTCATCATAACATTCTTCGGTTGCTAATTCATTAATAATACCTTTCCAATTTTTATATGGAATAGGCTCAGCCCATGTTTGCAATGGTGTATCCGTTTCTATAAATTCCCTAAACTGTAAATAATCATCTGTTTCACAAACGTTCGTATCATTTACCAATACAACTGTTTTCATTTTGTATGGATTGTAACTTATTCTAATCTTTTGCATCTAGGCTTCCTCCTGTTGTATAATTTCACTTACCCACCCATATGGTGGAGTTTTTAAATCTAAATTAACATTCACACCACTCGGTAATTTTAATGGAGATAATAAAGTAGTTGCCAGCATCGCCAACTGATTTCCACGTATTCCTCCAGTTGCTGCCGCAGACAAATTTTCTAATGCTTCATATAGTTGTTCTTCTGTTTCAGCACTCAGTTTTGCATCATCATAAAATAGTATTGCCATCACACGTTTAAGTACCATGTTTTCGTCAATAACACGTATTTCATATTCAAATACTGTTCTTAGTGCTAGATATTGCATCTTAGTCATAACTACTTTACGATTCTCCAGATTACTAATCGTCTGCTTCGTTACACCTATACGCTTTCCTAATTCTTCTGTAGTCCATCCATTTATTTTTCTTAATATCGAAAGATATTTCTGCATAATACACAATACACTAATTCTTTTGTCCATCCTGTTTACCTCCTTGATATAATTATAACTCCATTTTTGCTTTTGTCAAATAATTTGACAGCGTAAATCAATTGTTCTCTCGTTGTATCTTCTTAACATACCTATAAAATGTAGTCTTACTCATTCCCATCTGTTTCATTAACTGGAATGGTCGTAATTCTCCACTCTGAACTTTCATATATTCATTCGCAAAAGCATCTATCGTCATGGTTGCTGGTCTACCATAATCATCCCACTCACCACGTTCTTTCTTTGCCTGAATACCTTCCTTTTGACGTTTCTCTTTCTTCTCAATCTCTGCCTGAGCCATTGCTACATATAATTCAATGAGCATATTATTGATTGTTTCCATAAGCATCCGTGCCATTGCATTATCCAGCTTTGACAAATCCATTAGTGTTGTCGGAAGCTCCAGTATCTTCGCACGCACATTCATATCTCGGTAATACTGCAACTCCTTTAGTGTTTCCTGCTTATTACGTCCAAGACGGTCAACCTCTGTAATGATAAGCTCATCTCCTGAACGCAACACATCCTCTTTCAACACCTGATAGCGTGGTCTGTTAAAGTTCTTTCCTGTCTGCTGGTCTGTAAATATCTTCTCCAGCTCCAGATTGTTTGAGGTACAATAATTCTTAATTTCTGCAATACCTCTGTCTAAATGCTGTTCTCTCGTACTTGTTCTGTGATAACCATAACGTTTCATAATACTTTTCTCCTTTCTGAGTTCCACAATGTTTACATGAAAAATGGGACTTCCCATAATAGAAAGTCCCTACTTTTTGGCACCGTTTTTCAGCTCTTTTTATTTAGTTCCTAAATGTACACTTTTTGAAACCACCTCCTTTACATAAAAATGAGCATAAAAAAAGAAGGTCTATTTCAACCTTCTTAGTGCTATTGTAATGTTTCCGCTGCTTCGTGCTTCAATATGTACTTACTATAATCAATCTCATTTTTCAAAGCAGTATATTTATCATATACAATAGAAAAAACACTTTTCTTCTTGTTACAGATTTGCTCCAAATCATTTTTATCTAAAACAATTATAAACCTTTTGTCTCTTAATGCTATCTTCTTAATCAGTCCTTTTGAAGCACTCCACTTACTTCTACCAGTAACACCATCCCAAGAGACCATAACACCAAAATCAGTATTAGTAACCAACATTAAAGAACAAAACTTACCTACATAAGTTACATCAACTGGTCCATCATAATTTTTACACTCACATAAAAAAGATTCTCCAAAACAAGGAAACGAATTATTCAGTCCTAATAATCTTGCGTTTTCTGTCCACCTTATTAACAAATCTATTTCATTCGTGCTTGTCCTACAGTTTCTGTATACATCAAAAAGATTTTCCACACTTTTCTCAAAAAGAATCGTAGATAATTCTTCTAACTTCTTACCTTTTTCTCCACGTGCTAATCCACCATTACTGATTGTATTATATAATTCTATACACTGTTCACAATTCGCATCATCAAGCATCAATAACGAAGAATTATAACGTCCCGAAGCTCTAATCAAATCAGACAATGTGTACCCTGCTTCATTCAATAAATCTTCAACCTGCTCCACTACTCTTTCTTCAGATGCCACTTTACAACACCTTATATATTATTATCGCATGTTGCAATGGGTTTTCTATCTCTTCATCGCAATGTACACAATTTACGAATTCAGGGATTTCTAATGCAGTTTTATAATAGCTTCCAGTAAAACGCTGGCATTTCGGACAATATATCTGTAAATACTGTTCCAATAATCCTTTTTCAACGCATAACTCTAAAGCCTCATACACATCTTTTATAGATATATGAAGTTCCCTATGGATTGCATCAGGATACACCCAGTTATTCACACGATACTTGGACATAAATGTAATGAATGCATCAACATCAATATTAAATTTTTTCTCCTTTAACAAAGGAGCTACTTGTACAAAGATATTCGATTGCATCATTCATTCGCTCCATTCCTAAATCTTTACAATTTCCTGTTATATGCTGTAACAAGGTATATTTACTATTGAAATAATCAAAAGTAATTTTTACAATATAACTCTGTGATTCTACAGGTTTTACCCATTTAACGTAAATGTAAGGATAACTTGCGGTTGCTTCCTTATCGTTTATGTATTGCAACAATATTTGCTTGATTTCATCAGCCTCGTTAAATAAATCTTCATTTTCGTCTATCAATTCTCTTATTTCACCAATAAATGGTAATACATAGTCTGCACTTTCAGATGCTGTCAGTTCCGCTGAACCACCTGTACTCATTTCCATCATCTGCTTATACATCTTTACATCTGCATTTTCTTTATCATTGATTACCTTAATAGCATCCGCATGCTCACATACAAACAAATCCATATTAAGATTATCCTGCACCCATGATACACATGCATTCACAATTTTTCCATAGGCTTCACTATCAAATTGCTCTCCAAATCGCATAGCATCATATCGCACTTCCAAGACTTTCAATGCAGTATCTATATAAATTACAATCGGATATCTGTAATCAATCTGTTCATAAGTTTCTGCCTGTAAATAAACCTTTTGCAATGTAAATTTAATAAAAATCTTATTTTCTTCCACACAAACAATTGGTTTAGCTTCTTTTAATGACCTATCAATAACATAATCCGCTTTGTATTTTTCATTAAAAAATGTAATACCTTTTTCTTCTAAGATAGTTAAGATACCTCGTTCTTCTCTTTCTTCATAGAAAAAAGGAACTGAGTATTTATATAACTTTTTAAACTCAAACTCTTCGTAAAAATTTATAAAAGCACTATTTGTTGTCGTCTTTGTAATTATACCCTTAAAATCTTTCTTTGAATCAACATATAGTGTATCGGATGTATCCTCAATATTAACCTGTTCTTCAAATGTAATTCTATGCTCATGTTCCAATTTTTTACATATAAATCTCTGCAAATTATTGGAGCACGACAACATTGTATTTTTATAAAAATTCAAAAAAGTTTTCTCGTCCATTGGAGAACGCATACCATCACCACCTTACTAAGATATACAAATTCATTATAATATATTCCTCTTTATTTTTCTACCCCCTCACATTAATTATCTGTCACTAAAAAACCCCATCAGACAGATTTCTCTATCTAATGAGGTTCTAGTGTCATATCGCCTGATTCCAC
>CALAEX010000093.1 GCA_937891165.1 uncultured Lachnospiraceae bacterium
AATGAGTGACATATTAGCATCGTAATAACTCTTGAAATCTGTAATCGGGGCAAAGTATCCTTCGTGTTCATATCCACGCACATCCAGTTCGTCAAATTTCGTATTCAAAATCTGTGGAAGTGTGTACATGGAAGAAATATTTCTTGCTTCGTGGATTAAAGAAACAAATAAATCTTTCTTCATTACATAGGTGTCCATAAAAATCTTACGTTCTTTTTCAGCTCCTCGGTTTTTCTTGATGGATAGCACACCTTGCTGTTTGTTTAATTCCAAATAATCGCAGTTTAAGAAAGCCTTATTTGCATCCGTTACTTCGTGATAGAGAAGAGTAACATCAGCACCGGATTTTACATGGTCATTTACAAAGACATCAAAGTCCATTGTATAAATCATATAACTCGGGGCGATGAGTACATATTCTTCTTTCATCTTTTCAATGATTTTTACTTCTGTTGCAATACTTGCATGGTCTGTACCTGGTTGCCACAGAGCATTAAATCCTTGCATTCTCTTAAAACGAATTAAAATATCCTGCATCGTATTATCTAATGCATGACCCATATGAAGCTGACCTGTAATATTTGGTGGTGGAATCACTATGGTAAATGGTTTCTTTGTTTCGTCTACTTCTGCATGAAAATATTTCTTTTCCAGCCATTTTTCATACAATCTGTCTTCAATCTCTTTTGGATTGTAATTTTTTGCTAATTCTTTTCTCATAATAAACCTCCTAAAAAATTTCTTTAAAAGTAAAAAAGACTTGTCATCCATAAAGGACGACAAGCCGTGGTACCACCTTTTTTCACAATATTTCTACTGCCTCTTTCTTTGCCTGCTACACAGACATCACAGATAACGGTGTGTGCCGATATTTCCTACTCTTTCCTAAATCCATTTCAGAAATACTGTTCCGAAGCTACCTTCCACAAATCTCCTATATAGACATCTCAGCTATTTGTCTACTCTCTGTGATAGTCCTTTTGCTTACTCCTCTTCATCACTACATTTGACAATATAAAACTTTATCTTCTTTGTATAGTAAATAAAAATTGCTCACTTGTCAAGAAAAATTTTTAGATTGGATAGTGTAAACTTTTTGTAGGTCGCAAAAAGCAGTCTATTCCTTTGAAACTTTTTCTATATTCTTCATTTTTTCTTATAGTGTAATAATTCAATTTTGACATGGAACACTTTTTTTACTTACATTTATGCTATCAAAGTACTCTTTATTACCTATATTTCATCTATTTTTCTCTTTTAGTCGGATTGCTTTTTAAGATTTTTCCTTTTTCACTTAATTTTACCACAAAAAACGACTTACTTCTTTTTTATTTTTCTTTTGACCTACAAAAATTTTACACTATCTTCTTTTCTAAATTTCTTTAGGAATTACTATCCTTTATCATATTTCATAAGATTAATAATTCCTATTACTCTATAATATTTACTGTATACCCATTATCTACTGCAAATTTAATTGCATATGAGCCTTTTTTACAATGAATTTTAAAATCTGTAAAACGTGGTAATGTACGTTCTCCTGTGTATACAACATTTCCTTCTTTATCTTCAATATTAAAATACGACACAGCAAATGCATTATTGTCGATAGCTACTACTCTTTCAGGAATAATTATATCTGCTAAATAAAAACATTCGCCAAATGCTCTATCATTAATTATTAACTCCTGTTCTCCTTCTTCTATTTCCACACTATCAAGATATATACATCCTACAAAAGCCCAATCATCAATTATTTTAACATTTGCTGGAATAATAATACTTTGTATATTACATTCCCGAAATGCCGCTTCTCCAATAATAGTTAAATTTTCAGAAAGTCTTACTTCTTCTAATGTTTCTATATACCAAAATGCACCATCTGATATTTCATATACTGTATCAGGTAAAATTAATGATATACAACCATTTATTCCCATCCTCTTTATAACTAATACGGGTAAATCCTCTATTTCAGCAGGAACTTCTATTTCCTCTGTAACATCTCCTATATATCCTGTTATTTCTATATAATTTGTATATACATTATAAGTATACATTTCATTACTAGAAGGATATTCTAATACTGAATCATCAATTAATTGAGCCATTACTTCGGGAGTTAATATATCCTCATTTTTATTTGAAAAAATTTCATTATCATCTATTTCAATATCATTATCAATTACTATATTATCTTCTATTTCTAATCCATTATTTGTACAACTAACACATAAACACACATTTAATAAACATAATATTACGAATACTAATTCTTTTCTTCCCATAGTTACCTCCTAGAATTATTTGGTAGTGTCAAATTTACTACCTTATTTTTCTTTTTAAATCTTTATTTTAGGGAGTTTGCAAATAAAAAGAGCATTGACCTCCCTTTTGTGATATAATGTCCGTGACCAAACTTCCATTAAAACAAAGGAAACAATGCTCATGAACATTATACTTTATTTACTTCAAACAATGCAATACCTTTATCAACAAAACTGCTGGTTACTCCAGTTTATTTGCAGATATCTTCCTCTCAAACAATGGGCTTTTGATGATTCCCTTTCACCAAAGTACCAAAAATTCAAAATTGACCAGCTTCCTGTTATCAAAACATTTATCCAACAGGACTGGCAGTTTCTCCTTGCCTACTATCAGTGGAAATACAAAAAACCTCTCAAACCTGTACAACGTCGTAATGGTAAATCTATTCCCGAAGATACTATCTGCCCGTTATGTGGTGCTCCACATCACTACATTTATGACAATACTGGTGGTAACGGTCAGTATCAATGTAAAATCTGTGGTCAGACGTTTTGTACTGGTGAAGTTGTTACAACACCATTTCGCCTTACCTGTCCTCATTGTGGCAATACACTTGTCGTCAAGAAAGAACGTAAATTTTTCCGTATCCATAAATGTGTCAATCCTAACTGTCCTTATTATCTTCACAACCTTAAGAACGTAGAACAAAAGGATTTAAATGAGGACTATGCCAAAAACAAATATAAACTTCATTATATCTACCGTGAATTCACTGTGGATTTCTTTGCTATGGACTTAAACTCCCTTCCAAAGAATGCATCCTCTTTGAAGTTTTCCAAACACAATGCCTATGTCATGTCCCTGTGTCTGACGCTCCACATCAACCTTGGTTTATCTTTAAGGAAAACCTCTCAAGCACTCCAAGACCTTTATCACATCAGCATTTCCCATCAGCAGATAGCCAACTACTGCAAAACCGCAGCCATCTGCATCAAACCTTTTGTTGACCGATATCCTTACGAAAAAGGGGATGTCTTTATTGCCGATGAAACCTATATCAAAATCCGTGGCATCAAAACCTATGTCTGGTTTATCATGAGTGTTGCCTCTCGTTCTATCCTCGGCTATCAGGTATCTGATACTCGTAGCGTTGGTCCTTGTATTCTTGCCATGCGTATGGCTTTTCGGGGAATATCCAAACTTCCAAAACAGTTTAAATTCATTGCAGATGGTTATAGTGCGTATCCTCTTGCTGCTATGGAATTCCTCAGAAAATTTGGGAATGATTTTGCTTTTTCCATCACAAAGGTGATTGGTCTGACCAATAAAGATGCTGTTTCCAAGGAATATCGTCCGTTCAAGCAAATGGTAGAACGCTTAAATCGTACCTATAAAGCTTCTTATCGCCATACGAACGGATTTGACAACATCGATGGTGCCAACTACGATGTAGCACTTTGGGTTGCCTACTATAACTTTCTTCGTCCACACAAGCACACAAACTATCAAGTGTTAAATCAAGTAGAATTCCTAGAAAAAGCAGATACTATGCCAGGAAAATGGCAACTGCTGATTTATTTAGGGCAACAAACCATTCTGCAACTGCAAGCCGAAGGCAACCATGGTTCTTAGATTCCGAGCCAGAGGGAAACACAGCCACCGCAAAGCGGCTTTGCCCTTGATAACATCCAAAAGAACTGCTACACTGCTGGAAACGACGGAAAAAACAAGAGGTTTTTGAGTTCTTCGCCGTCGGTGAAACACGGACAGCAGTTCTTTTGGATGCTGTCAAGGGTGGCGTTCGTCTATCACAATCTAAGATTCGCATCGTTTTCAAGATTCTTGAGAACTTTTTTCTTTATTTATTCTTTTCATAAATTATTTGACACTACCAATTATTTCAAGAATAACACATACCTACTATACCTGTTATTAAACCTGTAATACAACAAAATTTATAAACTCATGAAATCTTTTAAAAATCTCTAAAAATTTCTCTAAATTAAAGGCTTTTGAAAAAATTATCAAAAGCTTCATTAAAACTATTTAACTAAATATCCTTGACTATTCCAAAAACTGGTAGGGTTTTCATTTTCTAATATATAATCATTTACACTTTTAACAGCACTATTTTGTCTTCCATTACGTACCTCAACATGTGTATGTGTCCCTGAAGAATTAGAACATCCTCGCCATGCTTCTGTTGCAATTTGTTGTCCTTTAACGATAGATTGTCCTACTCTCAAAGAATCTAATGGATTTGAATGAAGATAAATTACAGTTTTTCCAGTAAATTCAGAATAAATTGCAATAGTAGAAAGTCCATTCGAACCATTATATCCTTCAGTAACACGAGTTACTATACCATCTGTCAAACTATATACAGAAGAACCATAACCTTTTACAAAATCAATTCCCTCATGACGACCTTTTGTTGTCGTATAACCATCAAATCCACAAGAAAGATAACCTTTTGTAGAATTATACAAAGCTGTACTCATAGCAACATTAACAGAAGGACTATTATTAGACACACTTTGCAATACAAATTTTTGTGCATTTGTTTCATTACCTTCCCATATTTGAACATTATTTCCATTAAACACTGTTCCACCACTTACATCTAAAAATAATCCACTACTTTTACTCTGAAATTTATAATATCCATCTTTTGTTTTCCAAATTTTCCATAATTGATTATCGCTACCTGTGCCATTAATTTCATATTGAAGAATATTCGCTCCATTATAACTATATCCATGGTCTACATCTAATACTTTATTGGAATGTAGTGCAGTAATAGTATAATATCCGTTTTCTTGTCTTTTAATTTCAAAACATTGATTTTTTCCTTTTCCATTACTCCATACTTGAATATTTGCACCATTATTTGTATCTGCCCCATAAACATCTAATACATAGTTTTCATCTATTACTGATTTTATCTGATAACATCCATTTGGAATAACCGCTTCTAAATCAGTATCCATATGATAAATACCTTTTATCCAACCAACCTTATAACGATTTGTAGAAACCGGATAAATAATTTGTGTATTAGCCTCTGAATGTCCAACAATCATAATTCTATCTGTTCCATAAACAGTTCCATATTTTGTTTGTAAATCAGAATTTTTATATACTGTCATATTATTACCCAATCGAGTTATTGCTCCCATATTCAAATTTGCAAAAAAATTTTTGGTTTGTGTATATGCCGTTTTAAAACCATTAGAAGTGGGATAGAGTACTTTTACCCAACCAGAATTATATAAATTCTTAATGTTACATAAATCATTTGGTGCAATATAACCCGTTGTTTTTCCATCTATATTATCATAAGTTGTTACATTTCCATCAGATAAAATATATCCACTAATCGTAGCTCCTATTGTATGAGAAAAAGTATCTTTTTGTACCAACTTAATCTCTATTGCCTCTATTTGTAAAGCACATCCTGTAGAACCTGCTATTTGTCCATTACAAACATATCCTAGCCAGCCAACATCTTGTATATAAACTCTATAATATACATCATATAATTTTGTTACTTCGCCAGAAAGACGAATTTTTATTGCCTCTATTGGTCTATTTTGTCCCTCTGTTCCAGAAACTTCTCCATTTCTAACAAAAGAAGTCCAACCAATATCTCTTAAATGTGTTTGATATTCAATATTTCCATCTACTCCATTTAAAGATATTCGTATTGCTTGCATAGCACAACCACTTCCTGTTGTTCCGCCTATTTCACCATCATCATATCCATTTAACCAACCTACATTTGTTACATGAACATCATAATTTACAGATGGAGTTCCTGCTTTTACATCAACTATACTAGAATTAAGTAATATAAATATTAAAATAAACCCAATAATTATTCTTATTCCTTTTACTCTCATAATTCCTACTGTATGAAATTCTTCATACTCTCCTTTCTTTTATGTTGATTCTTTCACATACATATTTCTTTCTATATCTTTTTTTATATATCACCTTCTCTTCATCCATATTTTAGAATAACTTCATTATACACCAACAATTGCATAAAAGCAATGGCATTTTGCTATAATATATAGCATATTTTATCTTCTTTTGTTGCAAAAATAAATTTATGATTATGCTAAAAGGAGTTCAACAAATGCAAGAAACAACTATTACAACAATTGCTAAAAACATTAAAAAATACCGCTTATTAAATCAACTAACACAAGAGCAACTTGCTTCCAAACTAAATATGGATACACAATACTATGCTCAGGTAGAACGTGGCGAACGTAAATTTACTCTTGAAAAAGTCATTCTTGCTTGTCAAGTTCTTCGTGTAAATATCCAAGATATCATAGAAATTCCGATAATAGAACAACGACATGATAAAGAAACATTGAAGAAAATTCAGAATTATTTAGACATAGCTAATGATAGCCAACTTTTTTTAATCGAAAAATTTATTGAAGAAATTCTTCCCTATATAAAATAATTTTTTATGAAATATATTATTTCTAATAAAAAACTATACTTAATACAATAGCAAAAAGCTATAGAAAACTAAAGTTTTTACTTTTTGTTTCCTATAGCTTTTTGCTATAAAAATTATAAATTATTTTACAAAATTCAAAAATACATATTGAAATTTTTAGATTTCAATCCCATTTTGTTTCATTATTTTTAATGTTTCACTATCATACGCTAAATGCCGTTCTCTAAATGTACGAAGTGACCTCTTTGCTAAATCTTCTTGACTATTATTATAATCAATACGTTGTCTTAATTTTTGTCTTCTTACATTTAATCGATGTCTGACTTCTACCATTTCTTTTGGGTCTACCAAAGCTTCAATTTGATGTCCCCACACACCTGCATCTACAACTCCACTCACTTTTAATTCCACTATAATTTCCTTCGTATAAAAGTCAATCGAATCGGCAGTCTTTTTAAATCTACGTTCTTCTTCCATCAAACGCATATATTCATTCCAATGATATTTTAGTTCTGTTGCACTTCGTACATGAAATTTTTCATACAAATAATCTAATAAATTCGTACAATTGACATATTTAATTTTTACTTTATTTAACAACATAATAGCTCGATTTGCTTTTTGCTCTGCTACTTTTAAATCATACTGATTTTTTCGATTAGAAAAATAAAAATATGCCGTCACCAAAATTCCAAATGCTATGGTAAGCAAAAATGGCAATTGTACTTCCCTTTCTGTCATTTCTTGAAGTATAAACAAAAAAGTTAAAAATACTGCAATAAATCCGCCTGCTATCATAAGCATTTTTCTTCCTGTTGCATCTCTTTCCATGATATCTTCTAATTCAAAATCTAACGATGCTTTTTCACTTTCTAATTGTCGAATATCTGAGTTAATTCGTTCTAAATATTGTTCATTTTCTTCCATTCTCTTAATTTCATCTAAAATCGTGTCTTCATATGGCTCTAATGCCATTCGTTGTGACATTGTAATTTTAGCGGGAATTCTTTGCATTTTCTCTCTTTCCTCATTTAAAATGAGTAATTTTCTTGCCATATCTTCAATGGATTTTTTTGTACGTTCTGGCAATAAATCAATTTTTTGAATATCTGCCAAATAAGAAGTTACTACTTCATATTCTTTTTTTGCTTCAAATTGTTGTCGTTTTGCCTCTGTAATAATATCACAACAGCTTTTTACAAAAGCCGCACGTTCTTCTGATGTTTCATAAACACCGTTTTTTAATACTAATCCTTGTTCTACTGTACTAGTTCCTTCTTGTTGTTTCTTTTTTCGTTGAAATAAGTTCTGAAAAAATCCCATTTTTTCACCCACTTGTTTATTCATTATAGTTTCTATATTGTTCTTTCATTTGCTCTGTTAATTGTAATGCATATACATAAAACTCATTGATTTTACCATCTTTTAATAAATTTCGCAATACATTCAATTCATTAAACGCAGAATTTTCATAACTTTCCATTTCCGTTTGAAAAAATGCCGCATTTAACCATTTTTTTGTCTCCTCTGATACATGATAAATATCTAATGCAGATTCATACATAATGGTATCATTAGAAAAACGCAATGCTAATAAATATTGCTTTAGGGATTCCTCTCGATTATTTCGCTCATATGCCTCTCGAAAATAATCGGTAGCTAAGGCAAAGCCCTCTGTATGTAGTAATGCAACCGCTAAATTATGATAAATATCTCCTAATGTTTCTGAAGTAATAGAATAGGATTCTTTTTCTTTTAATAATAGTCCATAATTTGCAATCGCATCTCGATAATTCTCATAATTTAAATAACTATCTGCTTTACTTTTTATTTTAATCCACAATTCTTTTTGTTCTATCTTCGTTTGTTCTTTTAAGAAACATTCTATTTCTTCTTTTGTAAAATAATCACAACTACTAAAACAAACTAACATTAAATCTTTTAATGGTGCATTTCGTTCCACTAAATCTGCTAATACCGCACCTTTTTCTTTTAATCCTAGTTCCTTTTTTATATAATCTGCTAATCCTTTATCATATAAATAATCTTCGCAAAGTTGTGGACTTTTCATAATATAATAACAGAGTTCTTCTATAGAGTATATTTTCTGCTTTGTATTTTTTAACAAATATCCCATTTTTGCATAGTTACCTGTTGTAATAAGTACCATTCCCATACCGATTCTCCTTGTGTTATGACAGCCTTATGATTTGCTCCCATACTCGATAAGTAGCCAAACGTATCTCTCCAAAGCCCACATCTCTTACTTTTAAAATCAAGGTTTCATACTCTAAAAATTGAAGTTCTATTTCCAAACGAAGCGTCTTATTTTCTCTTACATAAAATTCTTCTGGACGAAACGTACAATTTATTTTTTCTCCATTTCGTAAATTTTCAATACGAAATAATAGCTCTTTTGTATCGTCCAAAATCACTTGTATTATCATATGAGCATTGAAAAGAGTTGTACCTGCTTTTAATAATGGCACATACCCTAATTCTCCATTTTGATATGCTTGCAGAAATACATGATGAAAAATTTGACCATCACTTATTACATACTTTGGAAATTTTTCTTTTACGGCATGATAACATACTCCTAGACAATATAATGCCCTACCAGTAAAGATTCTTCGTCCTCCACCTATATAACCACTCAAAATATTTGTAATTTCTGGATGCTCAATAAAATTTCCTGTCACATACAATCTAGCAATTGTCTTTTTAGCAATTGCTCTCTCTAACAATTCTGCAAATCGTTTCTGTTGTTCTTTTTCTTCTAAAATAACATCTAAACTTCCTTGCATACTATTACTATAATCTATTGTTTCTACATAATAAGGTCTTTTTAATATTTCATTTCCTAATTGGACAAAATAAGCAAGCATACCTTGTCCATCAAAATCCAATGTCATAGATGCTCCCTTACTTGCACCACCATATATTTCATACCACAATACGGCATCTGCATGCGTCGAAAAAAATAACTGCTCTTTTTTATAACCAATAGACTGCATCACAGTAGTTAACTGCTCTTTTTTTCTTTCTGTCATTCGTTCTCCAGTAATTCCAATTTTTGTAATTGAAGTCCCTCCATAACGGTTTTGAATTAACGACAATACTTCTTTTAAATATTCCCCAATCCCTTCGTTTCCTATTTTATTATAAGTTTCCATATCAATTAGAGCATCCGAATTATCACAAAATTGATAAATCTCAGCACAAGTCTTTTCTTCATTCCATAAACTAATTTGCACATCTGTTTTGCTGAAATCAATTCCTATCATCAACGCAGCCATGACATGCCTCCTTTTCCTTATACCGGTGTAAAATGACGTTCTACTGCATATTCTTCCTTACAATATTGTTCTAATAAATCAAAAAAACGGTTTGTGTCTTTCATACCCTCTGCCATTAAAATTTCATTAATCATTGCATACTTCGTTTTAATAGATGTCTGATTTATTTTTTGAAAACAAAGTTGTTTCTTTTCTACAATTCTTACTCCTTCACCTGTTTCTTCTGTAATATAAAACTCTAAATATTCCCCATAAAATAAAATCAGCTCTTTTACAAAAATACCATATCCAACTTCTATCATTTCTTCTTGTTTCCATTCTTCCTCTTCTTTACAAAGATAATGAATCCTTAACTTATGCTTTGGATTTGCACGAAATTCCACATAATATTTATCCAATATAGAAGAAGGCAATGGAACTTGTCCTTCAAATTGCTTAAAAAATGGAAAAATTAATTTTTTCTGTATTAGTTTCTGCATATAGTGGACAACAAATGTCTTTTCTGCTTCTAATAAATAAGACTTCTCAGAATAATATTTTAAAAAAGCTAAAATACAAATTTGGCTTTTATCTAAAAAAGACTCTTTTTTTAATAGGTCAAAAAATCCTGTCTCCAACTGTTTATCACATACAAAATATTGATAAGCACAATAAGAAAAATAGGCTCGTATTAACTTTCGGTTCATTCCCGTACTACAATAACTTACAAAAACTCGAAACGAAACATCCATATGACTTTCTGTAAATAACATTTGTGCTAATAAACGTTCTTCTAAATTAACTGTATCCAACTCTTTTTCTTTTGCCGCTTTCCAGATTTCATACATATCTTTTGTCGTACCATTATAACGGTCTGTTAAATATTGCAATGTCCTATCTTCTATTGTACCTTTAGTAAAAGAAAAAATTCCCATACTCAATAAAGTTGCTCGGTCACGTTCTTCCCATGGCGAAGTAATCCCACGAATGCATAATTTAGAAATCTTTTCTGCACGCATAGTATCTAAACATCCAAATCTTTCTACTCCTTCTATGACTCTATCATACATTTCTCGATACAACATTAAATTTAAAATACGTTCTCTGTTTTGAATAGATAATAACTTGAAATCAATTGCATTTAAATAAACTTCTAATAAATCAATCTGATTATTTTCGTAATAATGCTCTACTAAATCAACCATACAATCATTTCTTACTTCTTCTCTCAGACCATTCATTTGAGAAATATTCTCTTGCAATTCCATAAACTTCTTATCTCTTTTATGTTCTTGCTGTTTCTTTTCCCAAATATAAAGTAATAGTTTTCGATTTCTACTTCCCATTTCATAACAAATATCTAAAAAATTCTCTGCATGCATCAAACGATAAAACTTATCTTCTTCTGAAAGAGCATAACGTCTACCTTTTCTATCTACTAAAAATACTTCTGCATGTCCTGTATAAATAGGCACTACCGCTTGTAAAACTCCTCGTTTTTCTACTAAAGGAATCATTTGTACTTCTTTTTCTTCTTTATGTGCAATACATACAAACTGCATAGAAGAACTCGCACATTCTAATTGACACATAAACATAATCTCTGGAAGTACTTGTGCTAATTCTTTATCTATAATAGAATTACGCAATACATCTGCATAAAGAATTGCATGAAAATTAGAAATTTTTGCTGCCTTCATTTCATTCACTGCAAACTGCTCCATTTTTTTTAAATATGCACGATACATCGCAGGATTTTTGTCTTTATTTCGTACTACATAAGCGTAAAAGAATACCGTTTCCTCTTTCGATGGAAAATCACTACAACTAAAATACAACAATACTTGCTGGTCAATGTTTGAACAAGTCGATTTATCTAATGTATATACATAATACTCAAATAGTTGGTTCAATCGAAACCGTTCCTTGATTGCCTGACTAAAATAAGAATGCATCTTTTGCTCTTTACAATCACTTTGAATCAATTTTTTACATAAAGCCAAAAGAATATCTTTGTGAGGAAATTTCTTATATAACTTTTGCAAAATCGTAATATATAACCTCTCCTGCCCTATTGCATCACAAGAAAGATATGCAAATTGAAGTGCAATTTCTTTTTCTACGATATTTTGCTTTATCATATAATACATCACTTGACAATCAAATGCATCTAATGACACTAACATAGCAGGCTCTAAATTCCATAAAGTTGCTACTTCGTGTAAAAATATTGGACTACAAATCCCTTTACTACAATGTTTTTTTATAGTTTCATAACGAAGTATTTTATTTTCTGCTAGTTCTTCCTCCATATAAAGGAATAACCAAAATAACAAATTTTTTCGTTTTTCTATTTCATAACACTCTCTAACGATTGTTACATAACTTTCTAATAAATTTCTATCATTTAATTTTATTGCTTCTAAATAAAGCACTACACAATAAAACACTTTATGATTTCTTTCAAAATAAGATTTCCTACTAAATACTAAATCATAGGCTTCCTTCTTTTCGTCTTTTTCATCTATAATAGATAAATATGCACGATACAATTCATATTGATGTCTCTTTTCCTCAAATACCGACTTCATCGTTGTATCTGTATATTCTAATTCATGTTGGTCTAACAATTTTAAAATTGCTTTTGTTTGTTTTACAGATTCCGTTAAAAATTGTTCTGTGGAAATTTTATGATTACAAAACCATACATATTGTTTTACTAATTGACATTCTAAAGAACGTATTCTTTTTTGAATACAGACACTTTCTTTTGCTCCATGACAGCGAATTTTAATTGGAATACAATATTCCTTTCTACCAGAAGATACAATAAGTTCTGTAAAATACACCCCAGAACGCATAACATCTGCGTGAATTACAAATTCTATTTGTGCTTGCTCATTCACAAAATCTTCTGTTACAATCTGCTTTTTTACTAAAGAAATATAAGGTGCTTTTTTCTGAATAGATAAATTCAAACAACCCCATTCACTTTTTTGCACGGTCAATGTTTTTAATTGTGCTGTTGTCCCAAGCTCATATTCTAATTTATCTACTTCTATAGAAAAATCACATCTTTTCTTTTTATGTACTAATACTAAAAATTCTTCCATTGCAAGAGATAAATCGGAACTTTCTTTCAATTGTTCATAAGCTAAACGATAACGAGGTTCTTTTTCCAATATAATTTTAGAAAATTCTTTGGAACTAAACAATTTCAATGCTTCTTTCCAATTTTTTTGTGCTAACACTGTAAACTGAGAAAGATTAACAACTTCTCCATTAGAGCTATGGTAAGAAGGTTCTATTACATAAATAGTAAATGGCAAATGAACTTCCCCACAATCACTAATAATACTAATCTTCCCTATATAATTCTGTCCTGCCATCAATGCAGTAGCATCTATCTCATATGAAACCTCACATTCTGTTGCAACAAAATCATGACGATTTAAAGACAGTACTTTTCCTGTAACATAAAGCAAGGCTTTTATCTTTTGTTTTTCTTTCGTTGTAACAAAAAAACTTCCCTGTTTTTTACTTCCTGCCTCTACAAAAGCATAAATTTCTGTTTGAGAAAGTTGTAACTTTTGTACTTCATATTCAAATATTCCTTTAGAGAGTCGTTCTATTTTCTCTTTCACGCTATTAGCCCCTTATTTCTTATAGTATCTTTTTATTTGTTTGCTAAAATAAACTCATTTGTATCACTATCAATATAATAACACTTTGTTCCGTCTACAGATACATAAAATTCTCCTCTGTTTCTTACTTTTCCACCACTAACTTCTGATAAATTAATACGATAACATTGACTTCCATCAATTAACGTAAGTTCTTCTCCATATTCTGCATCATATTCTTTTACCGATTTTGCAATCTTTAAACTTTCCTTTGAATAAGTACACAGAACCTCATACGCCTCTTTTGCTGTCAACTCTTTTTTCTCTGCCTTAGTTGGCGTTGGCGTTGCCGTTGCTTGTGGAATGATTGGAAATTCTGTAGAAGAAAAATCAAATACCGTTTGGTCATTAGAATCATAACAATAAATTGTTCCATCTGATTTATCCACAACTAAAAATGGATATAAAAATTCTTGACCAAAAATTGCTCCAAATTGATAATACTCCCCATTTCCTACTCGCAAATGGTCATTAATTAACTGAATATTATACTCTTTCGTATCCACGTTATCCTGAATCCGCTTTAATGCCTGTTCGGCAGTCACCGCAGGTGTTGGCACAGGCGTTGGGGTTGGAGTAGCAGTTGGAGTCGGTGTTGCCTCTGGTGTGACCCCTACCGTTGGGGTTGGTGAATTTGTAATTGTTACAGAAACTGCATTTGTTGGTGCAATTGTCGCTGTTGCTTCTGGTGTCTGTGTCAATACTACTTCTTGTGTAGGAATAGGAGTATTTGTTAAATTTTCATTCGTTTTTTCTCCATTAGACCTCATACACACAACCGTCACAGCTGCAATCCCTGCAATTCCAGCAACCGCTAAAATCTTTTTTCCACTAAAAGATTGTTTATTATTACTCCTAGTTTCTGTTTTCTTAGATTGTTTTATTTTATTTGCCATATAATCCTCCTTTACTTCGCTATAAAATTTTATAACTAAAAAGTTTTATAGGAAAGAAAAAAATAGATATGTCCATAGACATATCTATTATAATATAAATTAATTTCATTTGCAAATTTATTTACCGTATTCTGGTGAGAATAAAAATCTTAAAAATGTTTCTATCATTTCTTCCTTTGAAGTTGTTGCTCCAATTCCTAAAATAATGGATTCCTCTAATTCTTGTCCCTCAAATATCCAAGAAGAATCTATGCAAATCCCATAAACAGTTTCTGTACCCTCTATCACATTACCTAACTCATCCATCTGTGGACATTCTACTAAATAATCCGATAATTCCATATATAAGTCCGTTGGTAGTCGTTCGGTTACTTCTGCAAAATGACCATAAGGAGCAAAGATATCAAAGATAGAACGTGGCATAATCGTGATGTCTAAATCACCAGATGCATTATATAAGACAAACTTTTGCAATGCTTTCTTTTCTTCATAAGAAAAGCTATAATCTTCAAATACTGTCTTTTGTGTTTTCTCATCCAATACAATCAATGATTCAAATTGTTCTTTTACTCGATACGTTGTTTCTATTGGCATAACATAATCAATAACGGCTACTGAAAGTACAGTCTCAAGCTTTGGAGAAAGTGCCGTATACAAAATAGAAACAACCAATCCTAGCACAGCTAAAACAGCTATCACTTTCATTAAATAATAACTTTTAAAATAATCTAGTTTCTGTAACCATGACATCTGTTTTAGTTTCTCTTTTTCACTTAACTCCTCTTGTTGCTGATAAATTGTGGATTCATCATTTAATGCTGTTTTTTTACCATTCAAGTCCATTGTTATTTCTCCATAGTTTCTATATTGTCTAATATGTCTATGAGTCATAGTTTAACATACAATGAAAAGAAAGAAAAGAAACCATTTATAAAATTTTTCACAAAAAGAAAAAAACTACATATATTTTTTGAAGCACTTACTCACCTAAAATAATATATAAAAATAAATAAGGACTCCCAAAGTAGTCCTTATTTATTTTTATTAGAATCTTTTTTATGCTAAAGCAGGTACGTTAAATGACAATAAATTCTTAGGAGTATTTTCTTCAATCCAACCCTTTTTAGGCTCAGGTAGCTTCTCAATCTTGTCCTTAATCTGTTCTTGAATCAACAAGGTAATAGGTGACTTAGGTTCCTTATGAAATATCAAAAGCAATAATGCACATACAAACATCACCATCATTACGATTCCATTGATGACAGGAATCCAACTAGTAACCAATGCTGTATTAGCATAAGAAGTGAATCCCAATACAAGCTCCGCCACACCTAATACAAGAGCTATTGCACTCAGTATGCCATTAATCACTGACAATGCCAGAATAAAATCTCCATATTGTGATTTATGCTGAAACATCTTATGTAATTCAATACACGTTGCTACAAAAACAATTCCCATAAATACTACATTTATCAACCGAAATACTATCTCTACACATATAAATACTGTGCTAGCTGCATTTTTAACAAAGTTTATTCTCGTTGTACCAGACTCCTTCAACTTTAAGGAATAACGTTTCGAGGATTCCTCTACCTGATCCTTAAAATTAAAGGTATCCCCATCATGGAAAGTAACTGCATCCAGATTATCCAGCGTTCCCCCGCCTATCTGAAATCTATAATATGCATTAATTCTTTCTACCGGTGTAGCATTTTGATTAAATATAGTATTGACTGTCTCCCATATAAGGAAATTTCGTCCCACTGCAAAAGCTCCACTTAATACAGCAAGTATGGATTCTGCTTTTTGCAAGGAAGTAAGCTCCTCCCAACCCATAAAAATATTTGCAAAAGCTGCCATTCCCATCAATAGATTTACACAAGAAAAAAACTTTGTAAAACCAAAATTAGAAGGATTATATTTCAAAAGTGCAGAAGACATATCACCAGAAGAAATCATAAGCTGCATAAGTGTATCCGCTTGAAAAATAGACCATTCCAGAAAAATTTCCTTATCCTCTGTCATAATCTTAGTATAAAGTTCCTCAAGCTCCGCAGGTAGCTTTATTTTACCATTTTTTACCTTGTCATAAAATTTTCCAAACAGATCCTGCAACATCTTACAATAATTCTTATAATCCTCCTCACCCTTATAAGAATCTACTAAAGTCTTAATCGTATAATTACACAATTGACCATATAATGCCAACGCATAGGAGGAGTGAAAACTATTCCCATTCTCATCTTTAAGTACTTTACCATTCCAGCTATCCTTAATATCATAGGATTCTGAGTCTAAAATGCCGAGAAGCTTCACCAAATGAGTAACCTTTGCCGGGTTCACTTCATATGTCATATGTAACATATTTATAGTTTCCACACAGTGATAATAAAGCCGTTTTGCCCAGTACTGCTGTGCAGTCAGGTTACCCTGTTCCTCATAACTCGTTGTCTTATCTTCCATAAAAGCTTTTAACTTATCTGTAACAGAAAGATACACATATTTATCAATTATCGCTATGATTTGATGATACTCCGGACTAGCAGACAAAACATCATATTCTTCTTTCTCTGACTCTAAACTGTATGTCAGATAAAATCTGCTCTTTGCTAGTGCTTTTTTTTCTTTATCTGAGCCACCATATCCCTCAACAATCTCCTTATTCGTCCTTTCTGCAAGGGAACTAGTAAGCATAATTGGTGCAAGCGTTTTAAGAAAATCTACCAAATATCCTTTCTTTTTACCATTTTCACTATCTTCAGCATTTTCTATTTCAAATAATAAATTCTTATGAATCCCCTGAATGGATTCATAGCACGCCGCTTTATTCTTTCCAAAAATATCTTCAAACTTTAAGTTATCTTCACTATTGGTGGTTTGTCCTGTATAGTAATTTACCAAATCAGTCAAGATACTAGATGTAAGATAACCACAATATTGTTGACCATCCATGGTTATCTTCTTTTTCTCACCTCTTTCTTCCACCTCTACTGTCATAGTGGGTGGTTCGATGGAAGCAAGCAACTCCAGTGTTAGGGGAGGTTCATTCATTCCTGTTTCTAGACATTTGCACTTCAGCCTTGCCATAATTTCCGCATTCATGGCGAAATTCTTTCTCTTTGCAAGTAATACTTCATTAATCTTAATGCTTCCCTTTGCTTTATAAGAACCAATAACGGACATATTTTCCACCACACTTGCATATTTTCCTAATATCGTTACTGCCCTAATATAAAAAGTATTATCCTTCGACCTAATTTCCTCTAGGAAAGGCATCAATTCCTTCTCTCGTATTGCCACTATCCATGATTTTTCGCTAAAAATAACTTGTAGAAAATTTTGGTTCTTTTTCTTAGTTTCATCCGTAGGAACAGTAAGCACCTCTTGTCCATTATATCTGATTCCACAAAATGGAACATATTTTCCCTCACTTACCTTCACCGCATCAATACCATATAAGACAATACTTTTCTTTACCTTATTACTATCTTCATAAATAATCTCACATTCTCCTTTTAAGGTATCATTCTCTGTGGACACAAAATTGTGTGTAAACTGAATAGCTTCGTAGCTTTTGACATTGTATTCTCCCTCAGTAATCTCTACATCACAGGTATTATATAGTGCATCAAAGGTCATTGTCATATCTGCAATTTTAAAATCTGAGCAAATAATATTTCCATTTTCATCCTTCGCACCAATATATGCCTGCATATTCCACTTTGCAACCAAATTGCCTGTAATCTCCTCCGCAGATATAGACATGATTCCCTGTTCCTTGCATGCTTCCTCTTCCTGAGGGATTGGAATGATTATCTTATCATTAAATTTTAAACCACAATAATAGTATGACTTTCGATTTTTATCAATTCCCATTCCAAATGCAGCATCCAATACATGTTCTGTATTAGTATTAGAAGTGTATTTTATGGTGTAATGTAACTCTGAGCCTGCCTTCAATTCCCTCATTACGCCATCCTTACACACCTTTACATCTGCCATCAAGCCATGATGTCTCAAAAAAATACTGCATTGTTCTTCCTTAGTTTCATAATAAAACATATCCTTGGAAAAATAATGCTGTACTGGTTCTCCATCCACATAAAGCATTCCTCCTAACAAAGCATACTCATGTACGAAATTATCCGCCTTGATTTTGAAAGATGGAATAGACAATGTCTTAAAGTTTTTTTCATGTACTTTCTTAATCATTTCTTATTTCTCCTTTTGTTTATTGATTATCACCATAAATCTCAGAAATCATTTGTTGAAACTGATTGATAGCTATTTTTCCAAATACTTGCTCAAATATCAACGTATTTTCCCTAAAAAGAGCAATAAATTTATTGATATCCGTCAACTCCATCTTCTGTATATTCTTTAAAATATTAACCAACGTGATTTCTGGGTAATTCAATAGCACTAACAATCCATTGGCATAATAGGAATCACTTCCCTCTCTAAAATGCAAGTCATAGCCCGTAAACATCGTTCCTTCTGGCGGATAAAGTCTGGTAATATGAGTCACCTCCCGTTCCCCTTCTAGAGTAATCACCTTGTCCCCCTCTCGCAGCAGTCCTACTTTATAATGAGGATTTATTTCATTTGATGTAGTGGGGTCTAAGCTTTTCCATCCCTCTGTAGTCATCACTGCATGCTCTAATGACATAAAAGGCCTTATATCGTTGATTCCATACAGACATCCCAAACTATGATTGATAATTTTTTCATTCGAGGTCTCCGATACATTCCCTTCTCCGTTACGAATTCGGTCTCCTTCTACAATATCTCTTATTTTTCTACTATTTCCATCTGCCAGCAAAATCATTGTATCACCTGTAACACAGCCACCTCCACCAGAACAATCAGAATCCGTCTCCCAACTACCGCAATTTACATATTGATCTGTATGTACATTTGGAAGATGATTCACCCCCATAGAGCCAAGCCAATTGCACACAGCCTTACCTGTATTATAAGCCTCTTTTGTTACCCATCTTTTTTCACGTATCGTAATTACATCATGAATCGGAGTAGCAACCCCTCGCGTTCTATGTTCATAGTAAGAATTACAAACATACTCCGTTCGCAAATTCATTGCACTCCATACACTTTGGGCAATTCCATCCTTTAACTTATCTGAAGACTCATAGGAAGAAAAGTAATCTTTATCTGTAAACAGTACCAACTGCTCTTTACTTACAATTTCTTTCCATCTTTTATAATATTCCTCATATTTTTGCGGAGTATATTTACATACCATTTCAAAGCATAATTTTGGAAATTTAGGATATTGTGCTAACTGTTCACAGACTCCCTGAATAAACTGAGGCTGAGATGTTTCCTCAAAAAAGGAACAAAAAAAGGTATCATCCAATCCAAGACATATTGAATTAACAAGCATTTCCAATATATCCTGCCATAAATTTTGATTACCTTTTAATAACTTCCCCACGGAGGAGGCATAATTTATGCCTTTAATCGAATCAATAGAATTAAAAATGTAATTGCCTGAAACAGATATTGTGTATTCCACAAGCTTTATTGCAACATTTTTCCATTCCTCATTAACCCCCAATACTGCTGGTTCCTGTGGAAAAAAGGTTTCCCTTGTAGCATCATCACAACCCTTTATAATCTGTAAGATTTTTTCATTTTCAAATACTGTAAAATTACAAACCTTTAGTTTGCTTACAAATTCAAGTATATTCATATTTCATTCCTTTTTGTATTTATTTTATTTATATTACAATGTTTTCTTACAAATGTTAATAATAAATGTTAAAATATGTAATATTTAAACAAAAATAAGATAAAATATAAATAATAAAAAGAATTATTAAAAATATACTGTAAATTTCCCAAAACATACAAAACTTATGCTATTTATAAATAAAATAATAAAAAGGGGCTATCGGAAAATAAAACTAATATAGACAAAGCTTTCATCTATTTCCCAATAGCACCTTTTATTCTTTTATAACTAACCTATTTGATAGCTAATTTCACTAACAAAGTATCTATTTCCTGATAACATCTTTTTCTAAATAGTAAATAATTGTATCATCTCCAATACTTCTTCTACCACTTTAGTATCCAGTTCTCCTGTTTCTTCTCCTCGCAACTTCATTCTATCTTTAATCTGTTTTTCTTCTGTTGCAAGATATACAGAAAAAGATAAGCATCTACTTTTTAATTCCTTTTTCAAATATTCTTGCATTATTTTTATATTATCTTTTTCTCTAGAAGTATATCCTATGATTTGATGTCCTGTAATATAAATACAATCTAAATGCATTACTTTTTCTGATGAAGTAAATACAACATCATATAACACAATATCATGTTCTCTTGCATACGTCTCCAATCGTTGTTTTGTTTCTATTGTGATAGATTGATAAGGAAAAAGAACGATAACACTCACAAACGATTTTGCCGCAGGAAGCACCATTAAAAATGCAACTACAGTAAAAATATTCGCTGTTTCCATTTTATTTAGCAAAAGACCTACTACAAAAATAGCAAGACCAATGAAAACCATCAAAATCGTATGCTTTATCGCATCTTTTTTCTTACTTTTTAAATAGCCATATACTCCTTTTTCTAACTTTTGTTTCTTTTTTATTTTCATCTTTTATAACCTATGCTTTCAAAATTTCTCTATAATCTACAATATAATAATCTGCCAATGACTTTTTTTCTTCTACCATAGTTTTAGAAAAAACATCTTCTACCGCACATACTTGCATTCCTGCTCGTTTTCCTGCCAAAATTCCTTCTGGTACATCTTCAAATACCAAACACTGTTCTGGTGCTACCAAAAGACATTCTGCTACCAGTAAATAAATATCTGGTGCTGGCTTTCCTTTTGGTACTTCACAAGAAGTATGCACCTCATCAAAATATTGTGCAATTTGTAAGCTTTCTAAAACAGCCTTTACCAATTCTACTGAATTACTCGTTGCAATTCCTGTTTTGATACCTCGTTGTTTCAATTCTTTTAAAAATTCCAATACTCCTGGTTTTAATGGCACCTCATAAACATATTTATACATTGCCATTTCATTCCATGCTTCTTTAATTTCCTCTATGGAAACAGGAAGCTGAAAGGTTTCTTTAAAATACACTGCAGTTTCTGTAAAACTCATCCCAGAAATTGCTTTTTGCAAATCTTCTGGCACTTCTAATCCAAACTGTGCTAGGTACTCTATATCAATTTCTTCCCACATCATCATAGAATCAATCAGTGTACCATCCAAATCAAAAATGACTGCTTTCTTGTTTGTTAACATAACGAAAACTCCTTATAACTACTTTATATCTTCCTTTAATTTCTGTATTTCTTCTATTGTCAACTTTCTACACTTTCCTAATGGTAGTTTAACATCCAGCTTTAGGCTACCCATCGAAAGTCGTTTTAAATACGTCACTTCGCATCCTATTTCATGGCACATACGTTTGACTTGATGAAATTTTCCTTCTCGAAGTGTAATTTGAACTTCAGAACTTTTTTCTTCTTCCTTGATACTTAATACTTCTAATTTTGCAGGCATTGCCTGATATTCTTTTCCTACTTGAATGCCCTCTGCAAAGCGTTCTATTGCATCGTCTGGCACAATACCAGAAAGTTTTGCAAAATATACTTTATCTACATGGCGTTTAGGAGAAAGTAATCGGTGTGCTAATTCTCCATCATCTGTTAAAAGCAATAGTCCTTCCGTATCTTTATCTAATCTTCCTACAGGAAATAATTCTTTCTTCCCTATAACAAAATCAGAAGTATCTTCCGCTTCTTGTTCTCGTACTAAGTCTAGTACCGTTTTATCTTTCGTATCTTCTGTTGCAGATACTACTCCTACTGGTTTATGCAACATCAAATATAAAAATTTTTCTATTACACCAAGTGGCTTTCCGTCCAATAAAATTTCATCTTCAGCTGTTACTTTTTTCTCTCCATTTTTACAAAGTTCTCCATTCACGAAAACTTTCCCTTTATTTAATACTACTTTTGCCTCTTTCCTTGTTATATTTGCTACTTCAGAAAGAAACTTATCTAATCGCATTTGTTTTTCTGCCATTACATCATTCTCCAACCTGCCAGATATTTATTTTTTAGTGTCCCTTTTTGTGCTTTTGCCCAACCAAGTGGAAAACCGCCTACGCAAACAAGTACAAACCCATCTTTTACTGGTGTTTTTGCTGTAATTGTCTCACACTTCAAATATCGAATTACATCCTCATCTTCCATATCCATGTCATAAATAGCATCGTATTCTTCTTTTTTGAGAGCACACGCTAATGCTTGGCTTGGTTCAAAACGATTCTTTTTCATTTCCCCAAGTAATAACCCAGAACGCATCACTCGTAATCCTTTTAAATCTGGAATACCTTCTGGAAGCAAATATAATCTATCTTCTCTTATTTCTAATCTCTCGACTGGAACTTCTATCTGAAGTCTACCTAAAAACTCTTTTACTTCTTCTGGAAGCTTTACTTTATTACAATTTACAATATACTCCCTACGTTCTCGATTGCCTTCTTTTTGTAATAATGCTACAAAATGTCCTTCTCCCATCAACTTATGTGGCCACAAACGTACCGCATTTGCAATTTCAGGATTTCCATTTTCAATCCAATCAGGTCTTGCTGGTGAAAAACCTTCATATTGTAGTTCTGGTTTTATTACATGCATATCTTTATAATTATCTAAAATATATTGAAGACTTCCTTCATCTTCTTCTGGTGAAAAAGTACAAGTAGAATATACTAACATTCCACCAGGTGCTAGCATCGGAATTACCGCATCTAAAATTTCTAATTGCAATTTATGATAATATTCTACTCCATACTGCTCCCAATTTTTCATAATCGCAGGGCTTTTCCGAAACATTCCTTCTCCAGAACATGGAGCATCTACTAAAATTTTATCAAAATATCCTAGAAATCTATCAGTTAATTTTCCTGGTGCTTCACTCAAAATCAACGAATTTCTCGAACCAAACAATTCTAAATTTTTTAATAATGCTTTTGCTCTAGAATTACTAATATCATTTGATACTAATACCCCTTGTCCCTGTAATTTTGCTGCTAATTCTGTGCTTTTTCCTCCTGGTGCTGCACAAATATCTAACACTCTATCCCCTGGACAAACAGGTAACATTTGAGCAGGAGTCATCGCACTTGGCTCTTGAATATAATAAAGTCCAGCAAAATAAAAAGGATGTTTTGCTGGTTGCTCATTTAACTGATAATAATATCCATTCGAAGTCCATGGAACGGACTGAATAGAAAACGGAGCAATTTGCTCCCACTCTTCTTTTTGAATTTTTAAGGAGTTAAACCTAACTCCTCCATATCGTTCTTCCTCAAAGCCTTGTAAAAAATCTGGAAATTCTTCCTTCAATAATTCTTTCATCCGATATTCAAATTTTTCTGGTAATTTAATCAATGTTTTGGCTTTCCTTTCTTTCCTAAATGCAAATTTTAACAAAAGGAGGCAATCGTGATTCTATTTCCCGATTGCCCCCTTTAAATATAAATAGTTATTACTTTAACGCAAACTTTGAGCACGATAGCTTTCCGCAATAACATCCAATTCCTTCCCAAATCGAGCTAGTTCATTCAAATCTCCCTCGTTATATACTCGGAAGAATTCATCTTGAATTTTTATTACTTCTTGTTTATTCGCTACTCTATAAAGGTTTTGAATATTTGTTAAAATTTCTGCTACCATTGTTGCTTTGATATTAAAAGAATTTTGAGCATCCAATACTTCATCTCGTACGGATGCCATTTCTTCATCTAATACCACAATAGCATCTGCTGCTTTATGTAAGCGTTCTCTCAATACTGGTGGCATATTCTTTTTATATTTATATTGCAGGGAATGTTCAATAGTCGCCCAAAAATTCATTGCCAATGTTCGAATTTGGATTTCCACTAAAATTTCTTTTGGTCCTCTTAGCGACTCTACCGTATAAGCAACTGTCATATGATAGCTTCGATAACCGCTTGCTTTAATGTTTTGAATATAATCCTTTTCTCTTTTTACTTTCATATCTGTACGACTATGAATAATTTCAACTACTTTATAAATATCCTCTACGAACTGACAAATAATTCGAATCCCTGCAATATCCCCAATTTTTTCCTCAAAATTTTCAAAATCGATTCCTTTCTTCTGACACTTTTCTAGAATACTAGAAATCTTTTTCACCCTTCCGTTTACCTGTTCAATCGGAGAATAATTTCCAGACCTACGACTAGCAACTATCAAATGATTGAACTTCACTACTAGTTCATCCACTGCCAATTCATATGGCTCTAAAATTTCTCTCCAAAGTTGTATCTCCAATTAAAAAAACCTCCATCACACCAATAGAATTTTATTATTCTCATTCTTCTGTTCCATACAAGAATTCTTGTATAATATCCACATTATCAGGATAAAATGTAATGACATCTTTTCCTTGAATGATAGCATTAGAATAATGTCCATTTTTTGGTATTTGCAATGTTTGAACATCAAAATTTCTCTGTTCTACTACTGCTTCCAAACAATCCGCTGCTACTTCTTTTAAACTTTCCGATGCTGTTACATACCCAAAACAATTATTCATTATAGATAAAAGCTCTGCTATATTTTTCTCTTTATACTTTTCAAACAATGCTCCTAGCACAACACGATGACGATAATTTCTACCAAAATCATCTTTTAATCCATTTGCTGTTGGCACATAACGTACTCTACAATAACCAAGCACTTGACTACCTGTCATATTTTGATAACCAGCCACCGTATTTCTTTCTGATTTTTTAGAAATATACTCCGTTGTATTTAAGTAATTGGATTCTTGTGCTGTTAAAGAAATACGCAGACCACCTAATTGGTCAATAATATCTTCAAAACCAGAAAAGTTAATCAATACATATCCATCTAACTTAATCTTAAAGTTTGTTTCGATTGTTTCCATAATCAATCTTGGACCACCATAACTATAAGAAGCATTTAAACGGTCATCCGAACGTCCTGGAATTCGTACATAAATATCACGAAGGAAAGAAACCAAACTAATCTGTCCTGTTCTCTTATCCAACGAAGCTACTAAAATTGCATCTGTTCTTCCTCTACTTGCACCATAAATATTTTCTTCTCCTAATAAAAGTACATTCACAACATTTTCATCTTGCATAATAGAATTTGTAGATTGTGCTATGGTTGGTACTGGTGTGGCATTAGGGTCTATCGTTGGTTCTGGAGTTTGTGTTATTGTAATATCTGGTATGATTGTAACTGTAACTTCATTATTATCTGGAACTACAGTTGGTGTTGGTTCTTCTGGGTCTACATTAATTTTTCCAAATACAAAATTTACAGCAACATTATACATCAATTGTTGTCCTGGTTCTGTACCAAATAAAAAACCTACTAAAAGCAAAATCCCCAAAATAACGGAACCTACTATCTTCCCCCAATTTGGAATAGAACTCCATATTTCTAACCATTTATTTTGTTGCTTTTTTGGTTCTATACTAGCACTCATTTCTACATCATGACCAAATTCTTGTTCAATTTGTTGTGCTAAAGCCGCACTTACTCCAACAAACAAATCTTCTGACAAATCATCTTCTTCCTCATCTAAAACACTAACCACTGTATTTGGTGGTTCTACATGAAATTTCATATCTAAATCAGAAGGTTCTTCATCAATAATACGTTCTGCTAAAGTATTTTTTTCATCCATACTAAGAACTTTTTCTAACTGTTTGTAAAAATCTTCACTTTTTGAAGGGTCAAACTCTATTTCTTTCTTTTCCTCTCTATCCATTCTTCCTCTTCTCTCTGTCTTGATTGCTATTTAGCACATTCTCTCCAGTAATTTTTCCATAAATTGATATACTCGGAGCGTGGAAGGCAAGTTAAGAGCTTCCATTGGCGTATGAATGTCTTTCATATCTGGTCCAATCGAAATCATATCGAGTTCTGGCATTTTCTCTGCAATTAAACCACATTCTAATCCTGCATGGATTGCTTCTACAATCGGCTCTTTGTGATACATTTCTTTGTAAACTCTGATAAATGTTTCTCTAAGGTCAGATTCCGGTCTATAGGCCCAGCCTGGATAGTCTCCTTTGATTTCACAGGTGCCGTCG
>CALAEX010000094.1 GCA_937891165.1 uncultured Lachnospiraceae bacterium
CGGTACGCGAGCTGGGTTCAGAACGTCGTGAGACAGTTCGGTCCCTATCCGGCGCGGGCGTAGGATATTTGAGAGGAGCTGTCCTTAGTACGAGAGGACCGGGATGGACGAACCACTGGTGTATCTGTTGTCGACCAACGGCATGGCAGAGTAGCCAAGTTCGGACGGGATAAACGCTGAAGGCATCTAAGCGTGAAGCCCCCCTCAAGATAAGATATCCCATAACGCAAGTTAGTAAGACCCCTAGAAGACGACTAGGTAGATAGGTGAGAGGTGGAAGTACAGTAATGTATGGAGCTGACTCATACTAATAGGTCGAGGGCTTAACCAAAAGGTCTGGTTGTCAGATGGAGAAAAAATGTTCAGTATATAGTCTTGAATGTATCAAAGGAATGAAAAAAGCATATACTAGGATACAGGAAGAAAGGATAGTACGGAAGTAATATCCTTTGAAGTATATTCCTCGATAGCTCAATGGCAGAGCACACGGCTGTTAACCGTGGGGTTGTTGGTTCGAGCCCAACTCGGGGAGCTTTCCAAAAAGGAAGAAAAAAGAGCATATGGCGACTTAGCCAAGCGGTAAGGCTCCGGTCTGCAACACCGTCATCACCAGTTCAAATCTGGTAGTCGCCTGAAGAAAACAAGCCCTCTCTTATTAGTAAGAGAGGGCTTGTTTGTTTATATAGTCATTAGTAAATCAAAAAGCAATTTATTAATGTATAAATAAAAACATTAGAAGATTGAACGTTTTGTGTCTGAATTAACAGAATATTGACTAAAATAGAAATATGTTGTAAAATAATATAGTACAAAAGATAAAAGATAGATACTGTTTACTAGTTTTTTGCAGAAAATATAGGAGGGAAAATAATGAATACGAAAACAGTGTTAGGTCAGGAAGCTAGATTGAATAAGCAAGTTAAAAAAATTGTTGCAATTATAGGTATAGGAATCGCTTTGCTGATTAGTTCCTATATTGCTATTTTTTTATCTTCCAATGCTTATAATAAGCAAATTGATATAATATTGGCATTAAATCAATATCGTTTGGGGTCTAAAGCTTTAACTTATGCAGTACAATCCTATGCCGTTTCTGGTGATGAAGCATATTATAATGATTATATGAATGAATTAAATGTAGATAAAAATAGAGATAAGGCATTAGAAATATTAGAAGAAAATGGTCTTACAGAAGAAGAATGGGCAATGTTGGATAGTATTGCTTCTTTATCGAATGGGTTAGTTCCTTTAGAAGAGAATGCTATGGCAAATGTAAAAGCCGGATATGTTCAAGAAGCACAAGATTATGTATTTGGCAAGGAATATGAAGAAACAGTACGTCAAATAAATGCACTTACTGATAGTACAATTGAAGCAATTCAAAACAGATTATCAGAAGAACAGTCATTGATGAGTACATTACAATGGATAGCACAAATTTTATTTGTGTTTATTGTTGCATTGGTAGTGATTCAAATTTTTATTATTATTAAGTTTTCTAAAAAAGAATTATTAGGTCCAATTAAAAAAGTATCAGAACAAATGGTATTTTTATCTAAAGGTAATTTCCAAGAAGAATTAGATATGAAAGAAGATAGTAGTGAAGTCGGTACAATGGTTGCTGCTATTAATACAATGAAAAAGAATACACATGATATTATTAAAGAAATTTCATCTATTTTGGGTGAAATGGGAAATGGAGATTATCGTATTAAAGTAACAAAAGAATATGCAGGAGAGTATGTAGAAATTAAAGAATCCTTCCAAAATATTAGAAAACAAATGCATGATACATTCCAAACGTTAAAGGAAATTTCTAGTCAAATTGGATTAGGTTCAGAGCAGTTAGCAAATGCAGCACAAGATGTAGCAGAAGGTTGTACTTCCCAAGCTACACAAGTATCTGAAATTGTAGCAATGATGAAAGATTTATCTATTATGATGGATAATAATGCAAAAGAAGCTGTGAATTCTGTTGAATTATCTACAGAAGCAAGTAGAACTTTATTAGTAGGAAATCAGAAAATGGATGAGTTAATCTTAGCTATTGAAGAAATTAATAAGTGTTCTGAACAAATTAGAACTATTATTGGTGCAATTGAAGATATTGCTTCTCAAACAAATTTACTTTCATTAAATGCTTCTATTGAAGCGGCAAGAGCTGGTGAGGCAGGTCGTGGTTTTGCTGTAGTAGCAGACCAAATTAGGAAATTAGCAGAAGAATCTGCTCAAGCAGCAGGTAATACTAGAAAGTTAATTGAAACAACAGTGTCTGCTGTGGAAAAGGGAATTGATATTGCAGGAGAAACTGCTGGTGATATGAAAAAAGTTATGGAAAGTACGAAAGTTTCTACAGAAAAAATGAATATGATTTCAGAGTTATTAGAAGAAGAAGTGGTACATATTCAGGATATTAGTACAACAATAAGTTCTATTTCCGAAGTAGTAAATAGTAATTCTGCTGCATCACAAGAAACAGCTGCAGTAAGTGAAGAACAGATGAACCAAGTAGAGATGATGATGAAACAAGTATCACAGTTTAAAATATAATAATTACCTCCAAAGTTGATTCTTTACAATTGCTTTTTGTTATATTATAATATTCAAAATAAATACTGGTAAGTTATTTAAATTATGGTAAAGGTATTTTTGTGAAAGGAAGGTTATTATGAGATTAGTTACTCGTTCTGATTTTGATGGTTTAGCTTGTGGAGCTCTTTTGAAAGAAGCTGGAATTATTGATTCTTGGAAATTTGCTCATCCAAAGGATTTGCAGGATGGTTTAGTAGAAGTAAATGAAAATGATTGTTTGGCAAATGTGCCATTTGTACCAGGATGTGGTTTATGGTTTGACCATCATTCTAGTGAACATGAACGTAATGCATTAGAAGGTAAATATAAGGGAGAAAGTCGTATTACACCTTCTTGTGCTAGAATTATTTATGAATACTATGGTGGCAAAGAACGTTTTCCACAGTTTGATGAGATGATGGAAGCGGTTGATAAAGTGGATTCTGGTAATTTAACTTTAGATGAAATTATGAATCCTACAGGTTGGATTTTAATTGGTTTTTTAATGGATCCAAGAACAGGATTAGGGCGTTGGAGAAAGTTTACGATTTCTAATTATCAGTTAATGGAAATGTTAATGGATGCTTGTCGTACAATGACGACAGAAGAAATTTTAAATTTAAGTGATGTAAAAGAACGAATTGAAGTATATTATGAGCAAACAGAAAAATTTAAGGAAATGGTAAAACAATATACTCGTGTAGAGGGTAATGTTATTATTTCTGATTTGCGTGGTGTAGACCCTATTTATACAGGAAATCGTTTTATGATTTATAGTATGTATCCAGAACAGAATATTTCTGCATGGATTGTGAGTGGTCGTGGCGGTCAAGGTTGTTCTGCAGCTGTTGGCTATAGTATTTTAAATAGAACTTCTAATGTTAATGTTGGTAGTTTGATGTTAAAATATAATGGCGGTGGTCATAAAGCAGTAGGTACTTGTCAGTTTTCTGATGAAACTATGGAAACAGAACTTCCAAAGATGTTAGCAGAACTTTGTGAATTATCAAATAAGTAATAAAAGTAGGGTTTCGGATGATAAAATTATCCGAAACCCTTTTCTGTTTATGCTAGTCTTTGTTGTTTTTTGACAGAGCGTTTTTGTTTTTTGCGATTTTTAAAGTAAAAGAATAGTGCTAAGAAAATGGTAGCAAAGAGAGCACCAGTAGAGTCAATACAAATATCAGTGAAGTTACCACTTCTTCCAGGAATTGTTGTTTGATAAAATTCATCCGTAGCTGCAATGCATACCGTAATAAAAAAGCTAAGGATAAGCCGTTTATTAAAAGAAAGTTTTTTCTTTAGGTAAAAATATAAAGGTAGGTGTAAGGAGAGTGTTAGTAAAAAGTATTCGGTCATATGAGCGGCTTTTCGTACAAAAACATGAATTATTTTTGCTCGTTGGATAAGAATATCTTCGCTAGTAGCAGTAGGAAGATATGGAGCAAATAAACTAGTCTCCTCCATAATTTCAGGGAGAAGCGGAGAAATGATACTATTTTCGTTGGTAACTGCAGAAAACAATGGAGAAAGCACTCGAACAATGAATAAGCTGATTTCAAAGCTTAAAGAACCAGAAGTTTCTGCATCTTGAGAGGAAAAACCAAAAATCATCCGTAATAATATTAATAATGGTAAAAAAGATAACAATCGCAAAAAAAAGGTGCGAGATTTGGACATAAATAATTTACTCCTTTGTTAAAAAATAATGATTTTATTATACTGATTAGGTTTCAAAAAGCAAGTAATATAACTATAACATTAAATAGGAAGAATTGCAAACAATACATAGACAGATGAAAAGATTTTTGTTAGAATAAAGGACACATCAAAAGAAAAGGTAAGAAAGGCTGGAATATAAAATGCATATTACATTAACAGGAAATTTAGGAAGTGGAAAATCCACATTGAGTAAAATTTTAGAAAGTCAGTATGGTTATGAAATTTTTTCTACAGGGAAAGTCATTAGACAAATTGCAAGTGACCATGGAGTTAGTGTTTTAGAAATGAACAAACTTATGGAAAAAGACCATACGTATGACCATGAAATTGATAATACGACAGCAAGGATTTCTAGAGAAAATCCAGATAAAAATATTTTATTTGATTCTAGATTAGCATGGAATTTCGTGGAAAAATCTTTTAAAGTATTTTTGTCAGTAAGTTTGGATGTAGCAGCTATTCGTGTCAATGCAGATTCCACTCGTGGAGGCGTAGAAAATTATGAATCTTTAGAGGAGGCAAAGAGAAAACTCAAAGAACGAGCAGAAGTAGAAGACAAACGTTATAAAGAAATTTATGGAATTGAATATTTTAATATGTCAAATTATAATTTAATTTTAGATTCTACGGATTGTGCTCCTGAAATTCTAGCACAAATTTTAAAAGAAGAAGCTGAGGCTTATGAAAAGGCAGAAACAGAAGGAAAAGGGGCTTATACAAAAATGATTCTTTCTATTCATCGTCCAGAAGATGATTTTATGGAAGAAAAGGCAAAAGGAATTGTAACAAAAGAAATATTACATGGCGTAGAGTTTTTAGTAATTACAATACAGAAATAGGGAAGAAAGAAACGGTGAATAAGCCGTTTCTTTTTTTGTCAAACTATCCTTTAGGATATCAGAGTGGAGAGGATAGAATAATGCAAGAAAAATATAAAAAGATTATCAAGCTTGTCCTAATTGTAGCGATTGTATATTTAGGATTTCGTTTTTTGTTACCTTTATTTTTCCCATTTTTATTAGCTTATGTTATTGCGTGGTTATTAAAACGTCCTGTGAGATTTTTAAAAGAGAAATTGCATATGAAACCAATGATAGGAGGGACGTTGTTATTAATAACTGTGTTATTTATTGTAGGAGGAGGTCTTGTTTATGGAGTTCGAGTGTTATTAAAACAATTTGCTGATTTAGCAGCAAATTATGAGTTTTATGAAGCAGAATGGAATGTTTTTTTGGAAGGTGTTTGTGGATATTGTGATACTTTTTTTAGAATCGAACAAGGAAGGACTTTTTCTATATTTAATGATGGATTAGATGGTATTTTGTTATTTTTTCAAGAAGAATTGATTCCTTTTATAACAAAACATTCTTTGAAAGCTGCTGTTTCTGTGACAGAATTGGTAGCAACAGTAATTGTTACATTTGTAGCTTCTTTATTGTTTTTGTCAGATATGACAGGAGGAAAGAAAACTTCTTTTTTGTTATTGGAATGGAGGCAAGTAAAAAAAGAATTATCAGGGGCAGGAATTGCCTATGTAAAAACACAGGCAATTTTAATCTTTTTGGTTAGTATTACTTGTAGTATCGGATTTTTTATAATAAAAAATCCATATGCACTTTTATTTGGTGTTCTAGTTGGAATTTTTGATGCTTTTCCAATACTAGGAAGTGTCATGATTTTAGTACCATGGGCAATTATTTGTTTTATAAAAGGAAATATGTTTTCTGGAGCAGTACTTTTGACTTTGTATGGAATCTGTCAATTTTTTAGGGAGTATTTAGAACCAAAACTATTAGGAGGAAAAATGGGAATCCGTCCTGTGCATAGTTTGATGGCTGTCTATGTCGGATATGAATTATTTGGTATTTCAGGTATTTTCTTAGGACCAATGGGTTTAGTGCTAATAAAAAGTCTATGGAGAGTGAGTGAAGCATAGAATGAATTAATGCAAGTCTTTATACTATCTGTTAGGACACGCTCTCGCTCGTAGCGAAACGGAGCAGTACTAGGCTCGAAAAGACCTCGCCAAGAACTGCCGTTTCTAAACGGTCCTGTACAGATAGTATAAAGACTTAGCTTTCGTGAAATTATTTAATCTTTCGTTATAGCATATTAGTTTTGTTTAGCCAGCTCAATTTGTTCTGCGAGGTCATTTAAGTATACCCAGCGTTCCATTTTTTCCTCTAATGCTTTTTCAGTTTGTTCTTTTTTTTCCATTAAAGAAGTTAATTTTGAGTATTCACTTGCAGAGGCATTGATTTCGTTTTCTAATTGAGCAATTTTATCTTCTAGTGCTGCAATATCGTCATCAATAGTTTCATATTCTTTTTGTTCTTTATAAGTAAATTTTAAACGAGTGTCTTTTTGCTTCCATGTCGCTTTGGAGTTAGAAACAGAAGTTACTTGCTTTTCTGAAATAGGATTATGGAGTGGTTCTTTGTCTTTTTGTGCTTCTTTAAAGTCACTATAATTTCCTTCATAACGAACAATTTCTCCTTGTTCAAAGGAAAAGATGCGGGTAGCAAGTTTATCAAGAAAATAGCGGTCATGGGAAACGGTAATGACAATTCCTTGATAATCGGATAAATAGTTTTCTAAAATAGTCAAGGTTTGAATGTCTAAGTCGTTCGTTGGTTCGTCTAGAATCAATACATTTGGTGCTTCCATCAATACTTTTAATAAGTATAAGCGACGTTTTTCTCCACCAGATAGTTTTTCAATTTTTGTATATTGCATAGAACCGTCAAATAAAAATTGTTCACACATAGCAGAAGCTGTCATAGTACCTTCGCTTGTTTCAATATATTCTGCGGTATCTCGAATGTATTGCAGTACGGTTAAGTTTGGATTTAAGGCTTCATTTTCTTGAGAAAAGTATCCAATTTTCATCGTTGTTCCTAGTTCGATAGAACCTGTATCTGGCGTACAATTTCCTGTAATAATATTTAATAAGGTAGATTTTCCACAGCCATTATGTCCTACAATACCAATACGGTCGGTTGGTAAAAAGATATAACTAAATGGTGCAAATAAGACATTGTCATGATAACGTTTACTAATGTCATATAATTCAATGGTCTTTTTGCCCATACGAGAAGAAAGAGCGTTAATTTCTACTGTTCCATCTACTTGAATTTTTTCACGGTCACGAAGTGCTTCAAACCGTTGAATGTGAGCTTTTTGTTTCGTGGAACGTGCTCTTGCTCCACGTTGCATCCAAGCAAGTTCCGTTTTAAATAGTGTTTTTGCTTTACGTTCGGTAGCTAGTGCCATTTCTTCTCGTTCTACCTTTAATGCAATAAATCCAGAGTAATTCGTTTGATAAGAATATAATTTGCCCTTATCTAATTCTAAGATTTTGTTTGTGACACGGTCTAAAAAGTATCGGTCATGGGTAATCATAATAAAAGAGCCTTTCCATTTACGAAGATATTCTTCTAGCCATTCGGTCATATCACTGTCTAAATGGTTGGTTGGCTCATCTAATACTAAAAGGTCAGATTCGGTAAGTAAGGTGCGTACGAGAGCAACTCGTTTTTTTTGCCCACCAGAAAGAGTAGCAGAAGTGTTATCTGGATTAGAAATACCAAATTTTTGAAGCATAGCACGGGCCTCTCCTGTAATATTTCGATAGCTTTCTTTAGCGGTTTGTCCTTCGGTAACATTGACAAGAATTGATTTTGTTTCATCAAACACAGGAGTTTGTGGAAGATAGGAAATGCGAAGTTTATTTCCTTTTGTGACTGTGCCATCGTCTGCTTCTTCTAATCCTGCGATTATTTTTAATAAAGTAGATTTTCCAGTACCATTGATACCAATAACACCAATTTTATCTCCTTCATTAATGCCTAAATTGATATGGTCAAAAAGCATACGCTCGGTATAACTTTTACTTATATTTTCTAATGTGAGTAAATTCATATATGATAATCCTTTCTTTTTTTACTACAAACTATACTATAGCACAGAAAAAATAAGAATACAAATCATTATAGGTATTTTTTTACGGACAAACTCATATATTAGTAATAGTTTCGTTATGAGCAAGGAATCAAGTAGATTACAAGTAGTTATTTTACAGGTTGTATTGAGTTTGTTTGAATTAAAAATTTTGTATAGGAAAATCTTTGATTTTATAGGGAAGGAGAGTATATGGATGGAATATAGCCGTCAAATGGTATATTTTTCTGTTTATCAAAATGGAGAACGAAAAAGACGAGCAGGATATATGGGGTTGTATCGAAAGGGAACGGATTGTAGTGTACAGATTTATTATAGAGAGGATAGAAGAGAGGAGGACAACAATCGGAGAGTATATCCTGTCTATTTATTTCAAGATGGAAGTACAATAGATGGAGTATCATTGGCAATTATAGAAGGAATGGCAACGGAATGTTTTGAAACAAATACAAAAAATTTTTTAAGTAGTGGGAAATCAATCGAAGAATTAGAAACCGTTTATATAGAAGGAGTTTTAGATGGTGTTTGTGGTGGACGGCTGGATGGACAGGAGTTATTCACAAAAGATACATATTCTGTTACTAAATGGATAGATAAAGTAACAGAAGTAGTAGAAGAAAAACAAGAAGAATTTGTACCAGAGGTCATACAAGTTCCAAAGGAAACTTGGTCATTACCAGAATGTATGGAACGCTTACCAGAAATAAAATTGCCATTTGATGGTATTCGCCGTAAATGCTGTCGAATGACATTAGATGATATGGAACATTTGCCAAAAGAATGGGTGGCTTTAAAAAATAATCATTTTTTATTACACGGATTTTATGAATATCACCATTTGCTTTTGGCAAAGCTCTGTAGTAGGCATGGAGAACGATTTGTACTTGGTGTTCCCGGACAGTTTGGATACAGAGACCAATATATGGCAGAAAACTTTGGCTTCCAAGATTTTTCCCCTTTAGAACAAGGGAAAAAATGCAGAGGAAGTTTTGGATATTGGTATTTTTACTTAGAACGTAACAAAAAACATTTAGGATAGATTTAACTACCACGAATTTTCGTATTTGGAACGTAAGTGCGAAGTATGGTAACAAATGTTTCTAATGTTTCTTTTGTATGAGAATGAAATACATCTTCTGCTCCACAAATAAGATATTCGGAAGATTTAAACTCTTGTAAAAAATAAGGAAAGGTTACTTGTTCCTTACTTGTATTTTTTATAGAAAGTTCTTTTAGCCATGTGCCGATGTGGTGCATGGCTGTTTCGTCATGCAATTCTTTGACAATGGTTGTTCGAAATTCATAAGGTATTGTAGAACATAATAATAAGGAAATACTTTCTTCAATACGAGAAATATCAAAAACAGTTTCAGGTATTCCACAAGTTTTGGCATATTGTTGTTTGGAGTTTTTAATGTCCATAGCTACCATATCTATGAGATGTTCGGATAATAGCGTAGCAAGAATATTTGGCTGATAACCATTCGTATCTAATTTGACAAGAAATCCTTGCTCTTTTATTTTTTTAATAAATGGAATTAAGTCTGCTTGCAAGGTTGGCTCGCCACCAGTAATGCAAACACCTTCTAAACGTCCTTTTCTCGAAGTTAAAAAAGTAAAAAATTCTTCTTCGCTGATTGTTTGGCAAGAAGATGGATAAAGGACAAGAGAACCGTTGTGGCAAAAAGGACAACGGAAATTGCAGGAGGCAGTGAATGCAGTACAAGCAAGATGTTCAGGGTAATCTAATAATGTTAATTTATTTAGTCCGTGAAGTTTCATGAGGAATCTCTTTTCTAGTTCTTTGATTTTTAACAATGTTATTATTATATTTTATAGTCTTATTTTTGGCAAGGGGATTTTTATTATAGAAAGGGAAATACTGTTAAAAGCCTACTTTTCTTGGTATCTTCTAGGACACGCTCCCGCTCGTAGCGAAACGGAGCAGTACTAGGCTCGAAACTACCTCGCCAAGGACTGC
>CALAEX010000095.1 GCA_937891165.1 uncultured Lachnospiraceae bacterium
CAGCTGGATAGAGCACTTGGCTACGGACCAAGGTGTCGGGAGTTCGAATCTTCTCACGTACGTTATAAACCTCAAAAGTTGCAAAACTTTTGAGGTTTTTCTTTTTTTATCTTGAAACTTTATAAAAGAAAAATACGTCTAATAAAATAAAGGAGAATTTTATGAGAAAATTTAAAACTTCAAAACGGTGGATAGCAGTTTTACTAATGCCATTTTTGCTTGGTACAGCAGGATGTAGTTTAGAATCTGAGCAGGAAACAGGTTTTGAAACAGAAGAAAAACAAGGCTCAAACCGTGTAATTTATGCAGCAGAATATCCAGAAATGAATCCATATCCAAATACAGATGGTTTTTCTTATGATGAAAAAGAGTATGAAGCATGGCAAGAATCTATGCAATCTTTGCAAGCAGATTCCGAAGAATATAAAGAAGGAATTTGGGAATTTACGAAAGAAACTATACAAGAAATTTTATTAGAGACAGAGGGAGAAAATAAAATATATTCTCCATTAAATATTTATATGGCATTAGGAATGTTAGCAGAGATTACAGATGGAAATAGTAGAGAACAAGTGTTAGCATTATTACATACAGATACCATGGAGGCATTACGGACAAAAGTAAATGTACTTTGGAAAGAGCATTATTGTGATGATGGAAGAAAGACAAGTTTATTAGCAAGTTCTATTTGGCTAAATGATTCTTTACAATATGTACCAGAAACATTAGAGCAGTTGGCAAATACTTATTATGCTTCTTCGTTTCAGGGAGAAATGGGTAGTAAAGAGTATAATGCAAAATTGCATGAATGGTTAAATGAGCAAACAGGTGGATTATTGAAAGAACAAGCAGAAAGTGTAGAATTTTCTAAAGATACTATTATGTCATTGGCAACTACAGTATATTTCAAAGCAAAATGGAGAAATGAGTTTTTTGAGGGTAATACGACCAAAGAAGTCTTTCATGGAAGTAATGGAGATGTAACTTGTGAATTTATGCATCAAAGCAGAAGTGATACATATTATTGGGGAGAGCAATTTTCTGCAATTCGGCGTAGTTTTGAAGCAGGGGGAGATATGTGTTTGATTCTTCCAAACGAAGGTGTATCAGCAGAAGAATTAGTACAAGATACTTCCATAATAGAATTCATGGAATCTGGTTGGAATTGGGAAAATAAAAAACAATTGGTTGTGAATCAGTCTATACCAAAATTTGATGTAGTATCTAATATGAACCTTGGGCAAAGTTTAAAGCAATTAGGGATTACAGATGTTTTTGATAGAAGAAAATCTAATTTTTCTAGTTTGACTTCATTAGAGGAAGAATTAGGAGGAATTTTTGTTTCTAAAGTAGACCATGCAGCTAGAGTAAAGATTGATGAAAAAGGATGCGAAGCAGCCGCTTATACAGTAATGCAAATGACAACTTCTGCTATGCTACCAAAAGAGGAAATTGATTTTGTATTAGATAGACCATTTATATTTGCAATTACAGGAGAAGATGGCTTGCCATTATTTATTGGAATTGTAAATCAACCATAGTAAATAAAAAATAGAAATATAACTTTTCATTATCTCATTATAATCTAAAGATGCATATAGTAATAATAGGGAAATATACTGGAGGTGGAAAGGCTACTATGCAGATGGTGTTATTGACAGCACTAGGGATAGGAGGTTCTACCATAATTGGAGCAGTCATTGGTTTTTTTGTAAAAAATGTTTCAAATAAAGTAAATGATAGAATAATGGGATTTGCAGCAGGTGTGATGTTAGCAGCTGCCATTAATGGCTTAATTGCACCAGCATTTGAATTAGTAGAACAAATAGGTATTTTGATTCCTGTAATTGGAATCTTTACGGGAGCTTTTTTTCTAAATGGGATGGAACGGTTGATTCCTTATTTGAATAGATGGTTGAATATACAAAAAGAAGAAGATAAAGATATAAGCAATCGAAAATTAAGTAGAGCATTGCTATTTGTTTTAGCAGTAGCAATACACAATTTACCAGAAGGAATGGCGGCAGGAGTTAGTTTTGGCAATGAAGATATTACAGCAGCAATTACAGTAGCAATAGGAATTGCGCTTCAAAATGTACCAGAAGGAATTGTGACAATTTCTCCATTAGTGATGGCAGGGATTGGAGCAAGAAGAGCTTTTTTGATAGCAGCAGTAACAGGGTTAATAGAAGTAATAGGAACTTTATTTGGTTTCTTTTTAGCAAGTTTATCAAAAGCTTTATTACCGTTTTTATTATCATTTGCAGGAGGAACAATGCTTTATATTATTAGTGATGAAATGATTCCTGAAACTCATCGTCATGGGTTTGAAAGAAGTTCTACTTATTCATTACTTGTAGGGTTTACTTTAATGGTAATGATGGATATTATATTGTAAATAAAAATAGGACTGTTATATTTACTAATATTTAGTAAACGTAACAGTCCTAATGTGATTAATCGGTAAAATTATCAAAATAACCTTGGATTAAGATAATAGGTGTTCCCTTATCACCAGAACCACTAGTTAAATCACATAAAGAACCAATTAAATCAGTAAGTTGACGAGGTGTTGTACCTTGGGAAGCCATATTGCCAACTAAGTTGTTATTCTTTTCCTTGATACTCTTAGAAATTGCATCTTTTAATTCGGTACCACTTAAATTCTTAAAATCATTATCAGCAAGATATTTTAATTTTAATTCATTTGGTGTACCAACTAAACCACTAGTAAAAGCAGGAGATACAACAGGGTCTGCTAATTCCCAAATCTTTCCTTGTGGGTCTTTGAATGCACCATCACCATAAACCATAACTTCTACATGTTTTCCAGTCTTTTCTAAAATTTCTGACTGAATATTTTCTACCAAATCCTGACAATCTTGTGGGAAGAGTTTAATTTTATCCTCAGTGGATTTATTAGAACCAAGCAAACCATATTTTGCATTAAAGCCACTGCCATTGACAGGAGCATTTAATAAATCATCTAAACCGCAAACTATTTTTGCACCATTGGCACGAAGAATACGTTTGGTTCTTGCTCTTGTATGGATATCGCAGTTGATAATACAATCAGTATAGTCTAAAATAGTCTTTGCCTGATTTGCAAAAATTACCTCTACTTCTGCACCTGCTTCACGAATAATATTAGAATAATATTCTACATAATCTACACCAGTAAATTCATGAACATTATTACCGAATAATTCGCGATATTTTTCTAAGGTTAAAACGTCGGAGTAAGGATTGATACCAGCTTCATCTAACTGGTCATAGGTTAAAAGTGCATTACCAACTTCGTCACTAGGATAGCTCAACATTAATACGATTTTTTTTGCTCCCATTGCAATACCTTTTAAGCAGATTGCAAAACGATTACGGGATAAAATCGGGAAAATAACGCCAACAGTACCGCCTCCTAATTTGGCTTTTACATCTGCTGCAATATCTTCTACTGAAGCATAATTTCCTTGTGCTCTGGCTACGATGGATTCTGTTAGAGCAATGACATCTCTATCTCTTAAAGAGAAATTTTCACTCTCTGCTGCGTCTAAAACACAAGAAACAGTGATATCTACAAGATTATCTCCTTGTCTAATGATTGGTCCACGAATACCTCTTGAAATAGTACCCACTTTTCTTTCCATATTATTACACCTTCCATTCTTACGGAATTATATTATTTATGCCTGTCATTATGACAATCAGAAAGTTTTATTCCATATTCTGAATATTTCGGGCAAGCTTAAAAATACAGTAATATTATACATGGAAGTGATTTATGGTGCAACATTTTTTTAAAAAATATGTGTTGTAAGCAATAGAATAAAACAAAAACTTGTCATATGGTTTAGATTTCAGTATAATGGAATAAGCAAAATTTTTTATAATAAGATGTGAATTAGAGAGGATACAAAAGTGAATATTTTTTCTACAGAACAATTTGAACAGCAGTATACTTATACAGGAAATGATTTAGGTGCAACTTATGAAAAAGAGAAAACATTTTTTCGTG
>CALAEX010000096.1 GCA_937891165.1 uncultured Lachnospiraceae bacterium
GTTTCCATTCTGTCCGGATGATTCTTCTTTTCCTTTGTCATGTTGTAATTGCGCTGCTTGCATTCTGTACATGCCAATGTAATCTTAACTCGCATGACCTTCCACCTCCGTTATTATTTTTTAGGCATAAAAAAAAGACTACTTCCATAGCGGTTTCAATATATCACACATTGCTTCTGCCGTCAAGCATTTTTTTAGTTTTTTCTCGACAAGAAACAAGATAAGTGATATAATCAAAATAAAACAGGAAAGATTTACAAAAATATCGCCTATGCTTCGATGGAACGAAGCATTGATTTTTTTGGGAAAGGAGCTCCCGCTTATGCCATTACTCAGTGTTTATAATCATTTACTGCAAGGTCTTATTATGATGCGTCCAAATCGTTTTGATACTCATAAAAAATCAGAGCTTCAAAACGTCTACCGAGATATCATGCGTCTTACTTCGGAACAACCTCTATATAAAGTAACTTTTGATGAATCTGCACAAGAATATACATTAGGAATTAAAAATTCCGCTATTGCATTATCCTCTATGGTAAAAGAGTTAAATATAGATGATGCTTCTTCTGTATTTAAGAATCGTATTCTTGTATCTTCTGAGCCCGAAACGGTTGATGTTTCTTTATTAGAAGGTTCTACGATAGATGATTCCGAATTACCTTTACATATTCAAGTTTCTAATCTCGCTACACCACAGGAAAACCATGGATATTCTGTTCCTTCACAAGAGTCTGCTCTACTTAGTGGACAATATAATTTTACCATTGGAATCGAAGAAAATGTATATTCTTTCCAATTTAATGTATCCAAAGGTTCTACTAATCTTGACTTACAGCAAAAATTATCAAACTTTATCAACAAAACTGCCATTGGTTTAAAAACTCGTATTGTAGAAGATAAACAAGAAGGTGTTTCTCGCTTAGATTTAATTTCTGTTGCTTCTGGTCATTCGTCCAAGCATCCATTGTCATTTCGACCATCCGATGTTCGTTATCCAGAAGGTGCTTCTTATGGTATTATTGAGCATTTTGGTTTAGACCAAGCAACAATTCTTCCTACCAATACGACACTTCTTATCAATGGTATAAAAAAAGAAGTACGAGGGCACTCTTACTTATACAAGAATAAACTTGCTCTTTCCATCCATAAAACTTGTGAAACCTGTGTTTCTATTGACAAAATAACAAATCAAACACCAATTATAGGTAAAATACAAGCTTTTGTTGATAACTATAATTCTATTTTTGATTTTGTCAATCAAAAACAACCTAAAAATCATCGAGCAAAAAAACTGTTATATGACCTTGGAAATACGATGCGCCGTTTCTCGCCTGATTTAAAAGAATGCGGCATTAACGTATCAAAATCAGGAACACTGTCTATTCAAGAAGATACCCTTTATACATCAGCTTCTAACGGTTCTCTAGAACATTTATTTTCTAAAGAACATACTTTTTCTTCTACTTTGCTAAAGAAGCTTTCTGATATTTCCATTAACCCAATGGAATACTTAAATAAGACAATTATTACTTATCCAAATATTACCGCAAAAAAGACTCCAAATCCTTATATTTCCTCTATTTATTGCGGTTTATTATATAATAATTATTCTTAAAACTTTTGTAACTTTTTTAGCATTATTTGTTAATACATTTTTGATTTCTTGCCACAAATATGCCACCTTCCTCTGTTACGCTATGCCCATCGTAGAAAACAGAGGATTTATTTATGTACAATACAAAAAACAAAACAATTTTATATGTGATATGTTCCGTGTTCCTTCTACTACTATTTGTTTGTAGTTCTTCTATTTTTTCAAAAACGCAAACACAACTCGTATTGTTATGGAACACTTCTTTTTCTATAGAAGAAGCTTCCACATATCTTACAAAGCATTATCCTGAGCTTTCTTTATTAGAACACGATAATGACTATTCCCTATGTCAAACTTCTTCTACTGGGTCATTAAAACACTTACTTTCTGAACTAAATAATGACCCTGCTCTCTTATTAGCAGAACAAAATTATACAATGGAATTATTTGAATTCCAATACCCTAATGACCCTTTTATCGATTCTTCTTGGGCATTTGAAAACACAGGTTCTTATATGCATTACTATGGCTCTTTTCCTATTGCACAATCTTCTACCGAAGGAGTAGACATGAATATTTGGCAAGCATGGAAAGCCTATCCTCTTGCAAAAAAAGATACAAAACCTGTGATTATTGCTATTATTGATACTGGTATTGATTATCAACACCCTGATTTAAAAGACCAAATGTGGATAAACCCAAATGAAATTCCAGATAACGGAATAGATGATGATGGAAATGGTTACATTGATGATATTCATGGATGGGACTTTTTTCATAATGATGCTTCTATTTGTGATTCTATTCCAACGAAACATGGTTATACTGCAAATCCAGATGATAATGACAACCATGGAACACATATCGCTGGCATTATTGGTGCTACTGCGAATAATGGAGAAGGTATTACTGGAATTGCTTCTAATGTAAATATCCAAATCATGTCCTTAAAAATTCATGGAGGAACAACGTCTTCTGGTTCGATATCAGATGCCATTCAAGCCATTCGATACGCAGAAGCGATGGGAGCTGATATTTGCAATTTAAGTTGGGGCACAACAAACTATAGTCAAGCATTAGAATTAGTAATTCGAGAATCTTCCATGCTATTTGTTACGGCTGCTGGAAATACTGGACAAAATAATAACAGCACTCCTGTATTCCCTGCAAATTTGCGATTACCAAACTTAATTTCGGTTGCATTTATAGATTGTAATGGAGAGCTTGACCCAGATTCTAACTATGGGGTATCTACCGTAGATATTGCTGCTCCCGGTAAAGATATTTATAGTACATTAGTTGGTTCTTATGGTTATTCTAGTGGTTCTTCGATGGCTGCTCCTTACATCACAGGATTAGCCGCTATGATTTATGCTTATCAGGAACATTGTTATCCTGCTCAAGTAAAAGAACAAATTATCAACACTATAACACCACTAGACAACCTAAATGGCTACTTAATTAACGCTGGTATCCCAAATGCAGAAGCAACGATTCAATCCATGACATTATTAGAAGCGGATTCAGAACCTCCTTTTCTTACATTACAAACCTCTTATGATAAAGAATCTATTCTCGTTAAAGTAAAGGCGTATGATTCTGGTGGCTCTGGCATTCGTAAAATCCGATACACGTATGGCTCTAAGTCAGAACAAGCTTTTATGAACAATGATGATACAAATGCAGTATTTAATAATACAATACAAATAGCAAAAAGCGGTTACTACACATTTTATGTAGAAGATTATGCTGGAAACTATACCGTATATAACTATTATGTAGAAGACGATAAGCAAGCACCTGAAATTACTACTTCTTACACTGTAGCACCTGACTACTCTTTTCTCACAGTAAATATAACTGCTATAGATAAAGACAGTGGGGTAAAAACACTCAAATATCTTACGGAGGAAGCTACAGATACCCTTGTTGCATCTATAGGAATTTCCTTAGATGTAACACAACAAGAACACTCTATTACGATTACACCAAATACAACAGCACTCACCATTTATGTTTCAGATTATCGAGGAAATAATCATACTTATGTAGTTCATCCAAAAATTGTACCTGCAACAGCATTACATATGAACTTAACTACTCGTTCCTTAGATATATCTGAGACATTTCAGCTACGTCCACTTATTTTTCCGTGGAACTCTACGGATGGAGTAACCTATCATTCTCTTGATAGTTCTATTGTTCTTGTCAATGACGAAGGGCTTGTAACCGCAGTAGGTACAGGAGAAACTGCGGTAGAGATTACAACTCATAGTGGAGTTTTAGCATACTGTTACTTTATTGTACCAGAAACGGAAAATAATACGCCAACACCAGAACCTATTAATCCTACTCCTATCTTATAATATAGGGGATGTTGCTTCTATTTTACAATATCCCCACTTTTTTAACTTCTAATATGCTTTTGTAATTTTTTTAGTACAATCGCAGAAATGATTCCTATTAAGATTCCTGCAATAATTCCAGAAAATAAAAGTAATGGAAAATAATATATCGTATTTTTCCCAAGGAGCAACATTGCAACTAAAGTTTGTCCTATATTATGAAATACACTTCCTGTCACACTTACTCCTGTCATTCCAAATTTATCACTTTTCTTTAATAGTGTCATAATAAAAAGACTCAAAAAACCTCCTACTAGACTGTATGGTACAGTACTAATACCAAAAGCAAAGCCGGACAGTAAAATACGAATCAATGAAATGACAGCAGCTTCTTTTATTCCAAGAAAGTATAGTGCTATCAATATAACAATATTCGCTGCCCCCAGTTTTACACCTGTTGGTAATGGTAATGGAATTAAATGTTCAATATAACTAAAAATAAATGCCAATGCAACTAACATTCCAAATAATGCAATCTTTTTTGTTTTCATGTTTTACCTCATTTGACTACTGTCCTATGGCATCTAGTTCTGAAGTATCTCCATTTTCAATCGCAACTACAATACCACCAGGACGACACACTATCATTTCTGTATTATAATGAATTTTTCCAAAATCCATACATACCTTATCCGGACAAACTGCCTCTGACATCCAAGCTTCTCCATTAGAAATCGTAAGCACGTTCACCCCACAAAGCCCCGGAAGCTCCACTACCACATCTACTGCTAACGGATATCGCCCATATTCTTTCCCTTCAATCAAGACTACTGCTTCCCCATTTACTGTATTCTGTCTTACGAAAAATAAAACTACAAATAATAGAAATGTAATCCCCAATAATACACCTATCAATATTTTGTCATTCCTTCTCATACACTTTCCCTAACTATTGTTATTATTTAATCTTAATATTAATACAAAGCAAAAGCCATACTCGAATTTGGTATCTGACAAGGACCGTTTAGAAACGGCAGTCCTTGGCGAGGTCTTTTCGAGCCTAGTACTGCTCCGTTTCGCTACGAGCGAGAGCGTGTCCTAAAAGATACCAATTCGAGTAGTTTTTCTAAACCTAATGTCTGAATAATTGCTAACTGTCCGTTTTCATTGCTTCAATTGCACTGATTTTGGTCGCTCGTCTTGCTGGAAAATATCCTGCTAATACACCAACCATCATTGCAAATCCTGCTGCCAAAAATGGCAACCAAAATGGTATCACAGAAAACTTCGCATCTCCTACATCATACACACCACTACTTTGCATAATCGAGGAAAACAATGGTCCACCATACTTATTGATAAAAAATGAAGCTACATAACTTAAAGCAATTCCAACAATACCACCAAGAAGCCCTATCATAGCTGCTTCAAATAAAAACAACTTTTTAATATCTTTCACCAAACAGCCTAATACTTTCATAATACCAATTTCTCTTGTTCTTTCATAAATAGACATTACCATAGTATTTGTAATATTAATAGCAGATACCATCATTGCTAGTGCACCAATTGCACCAAGCACTAACTGCAACATATCCGAAGTTTCCTGCAATGGCTCTAAATATTGCATATCACTATAAGTTACATATCCTAATGCTTCAATATCTTCTTGAACTTTTGTTACATTCTTAATATTATCTACATTAATCATAATATAATTATATTTTTCTAATTCTGCCATTGCTTTTTTTCGGTCTTCTAACTTTAATGTATTAGCATACTGAGTATACAATTCTTTATAATAATCCATATCCAAGTATACATAATAGTTATACTCCCAATTATCCGATTCTTCCATAATCGCATAATCTTCAATCTCTAACTGAAATTCTTTTTTTCTTTCATTTCTTGTATAGCGCCATGCATCGAACTTAAAAATCACTTTATCTACGGCAGGGTCTACTACTTTCGTTTCATAGTTTCGACTACTATAATAATAGAACTCATTTAAAACCATATTAGAAATAACCACCGTTTGGTTATGTTCTGCTGTTGGATAAGCTCCTGTGGTTAATCCTGGAAAACCAAATTCTGCAAATGCTTCATATCCTATTGCTCGAAGACTAATATACGCTTGATACTTTCCTGAATATAATTGAGCACTTGTATTGATAACGGGTGCTACTGCCTTTACGTGCTCTATTTGGCGTACTTGCTCCACTAAATCATCATTTAACACTTGGTCTTTACTTCCGACCCAGTTCCCATCTTCATCATAAATACTACCATATTGTTCAATACGAATAACCGTCATTTCACCATTTTCCATAAATTGCTGGTCAAAACTATTATTCATACCAATACCAATGGATACCATCGTTACAATCGAAATCGTTCCAATAATTACACCTAGGACAGTCAATGCTGTCCTAGCTTTTCTTCTGAAAAGATTTCTTAGTCCCATTTTGATTAAATCTCCAATCCTCATAAAGCACCTCTCATTCTCTATAAGGTCTCGTTTTTGTTACATCAGTAAATCTAATCTTCATATACATCAAATCCTTTTTTTATCTTTGCCTTTGCTAACAACAAACCAATGACTACGGAAAGAATAAGTGTCCCTGCACTAACACCCCCTACAAAAAACCAATTAGAAAGCAAACCATCCACGGAAATTTCTGTTGTTACTTCTGTAGATGACATATCATTAAAATTATCGTCATACATCATACCTGTGTCTATTGCATACATACTTTCCACACTCCTTTACTCGCTTGCATCTTCTTTTTTCACTTTTTTCTTATAAATCGAAAGACAAATGGCTCGAGTTACTGGAATTACTACTACCAAAATTCCTGCCTGAATACAAAGGAACATCCAAAGAGGAAGAATTGGCTCTTTTGCTACTTCTCCACCTGTTTGCATGGATGGGTCTTCAAAACCAGGGTCTAGATATCCTGGGTCTTCAAACATTGGTTCATCCCAAGACATTTCTCCCATAACATAAGTAGTAAACTCTTTTTCCATGGTAACTTCATCCCCATTTGAGTCTTCCATATGAATTATCATTTTACCAACGGCATCCCCTTCTATCAATGGAACAACTTCAAATTCAATATATTCTGGCATACCTGCTGAAATATTACCAATATAATAAGAATTACTTCCATTGGATAACATAAAATCACCTTCTATTGTGATATACGTGTTATTCAATGTAGATTTACCCATATTGTAGAATTCAAAGCTCAAGGTGGTTGGCTGGTTAATCATTGGGGTATCCCAAGAACCAATATATACATTCTCTACCGATGGACGTAAATTCTCTTTTACCTGAAGCAAAATTTCTTCCTCTACTACTTCACCACTGTAGGAAGATGTAGCAACCATACCCTCATATTCATATTCTATCTTAATATGGATAGGATATGCACCTGTTGTTGCCGCAGCACTTGCTTTCAAGTTAATCGTAATCGATGCTGTTTCTTGTGGTTTAATCTCATTTACAAAGAAACTATTACCACCGGCAGTTACAGAAAACGCATTGGATGCTCCTGTTACTGTTACTTTAATATTTTTTGCAGCAATACTATCGTTTGTATTTAAAATATCAAAGGTAAAGTCAAACACACTACCTGCCTTTACATCTTCTACATCTGTATAAAAATTACTTACCATTAACTTCGGACGGCTAATCGTTACCTCTTCTTCCCCATTTTGTACATTCAAAATATATAATGTTACATTTTCTGAAGGTTGCTCTATTCCATTTACTTCATAAGAATAAATGACTCCAAGTGTATTTAATCCTTCTTTAATATCTTTTCCTACTTTTAATGTTAATGTAACTTGTTTTTTTCCACCTGCTACAATTTTATCAATATATTGATAAGGCTCGGAATTGACAGGCTCAAATCCAGAAGAAGAAAGTCCTGTTGGTGAAATCTTAATATTTTCTATATCTGTACTTCCTGCATTCTCTAAATAAAATGACACTGTCATTTTTTGCTCCGCCTTTGGAGAATCTGGAGATTGTTTTACTGTATTTAACAACAATAATGTTTTTTCCTCTGGAGCAGGAGTTGGCGTTGGAGTTGCTGTTGGTTCTGGTTTTCCTTCAATATAAAGATAAATATACGCAGAATTTTCACTTGTAATAGACTCTCCATTTGCCTTTTTATAAGTAATATCCACTGGTATTTTTATCATCTGTGTTGGTGCATCCTCAGATACTTTATAAGAAATAGAAAATTCTTTTGTTGCATTTGCTGCCATATTTCCCATTTTTTGATTTAATGGAGTATATGCAGGAATTAAAATATCACTAAATAAAAGGTAATCTGCAAATGCATAGGTATTCATTGCTTGTAATTCACCCTCATTTTTTAAAGTAACTTTCATTTCTACTGTTTCACCAGCCTTACAACGAAATTCCGAATTAGAAATAATCGAAATTTGAGGTGGTTCTTTTTCACTAATGACAACAATCTTCATGATTAACTTTCCTGGTTCAGGAACATTTTCTGCATCTGCCCAATCATCTGCTGGATAATAAGAAATCGCATATTCATACTCACCAATCGAAGCAAATTCACTGACTAAAACATCATATTCTAATGTAATCGCAGTTTCTTTGTCCATATACAACATCGTATTATTCCAATCATCCCCTTTATTTTCTGCCTTAATATTTTCAAAAGACAGAATTGTATTACTTTCTGGTGTGATTGTAAAAATAGGGTCCATACAATAACCCTCTTTCAATGTCAAATCAATGGAAATATGAAGCTTTCCTCCAGCAGCCATCTGCATAGAACGAAGTGCCCCTTGCTTTAATCTTAAATTAGTATTTTCTGCTGCATAAACAATATTGGTACTGCACACAACAGACAATATCATCACTAATACCATACATACAGCAATGATTCTCTTTTTTAACATGATGTTCCCTCCTTTTGGTCATTTTTTTCTATGTCACTATCGGATAAACTACTGTCACCCGTAATGATAGCTTCTTGTTTTATTTCTTCTAAATCATCTTCCTTTGCATGATTCTTATCTACAATTTCAATACTTTGTATTTTTCCATCTAACACATGAATAATCTTATCTGCATAACTTGCAAGTCCTCTATCATGAGTTACCATTACTATTGTCTGATGATTATCTCTTGCAATTTCTTGAATCAACTCCATTACTTCTTTTGTCGTTTTCGTATCCAAATTTCCTGTTGGCTCATCTGCAAATACAATTTGTGGTTTTGCTACAAATGCTCTAGCAATTCCGACTCTTTGTTGCTGACCACCACTCATTTCCTTTGGTTTATGCTGTAATCGCTTTTCTAGTCCTACTTTTGTCAACATTTCTTTTGCCATTTGCTTTCTTTTCTTGCGAGAAACTCGTTTAAATACTAAAGGAAATTCTACATTTTCCAATGCAGTCATTGTTCCAATTAAATTATAAGACTGAAATACAAATCCTAAATGATTTTGCCTAAACTTTGCTAGTTTTGTTTCACTCATTTTATGTATTGGTTTTCCTTTAATTAAAATTTCCCCAGAACTTACTTTTTCAATCCCTGCCATTAAATTTAACAAAGTAGATTTTCCAGAACCTGAAGTACCAAGTAAACAACAAAACTCACCTTCACAAATGTCAAAACTCACATCATCTACCGCATAAATCTTTTCTGTACCCATACGATAAATTTTTCGGACATTTTTTACTTCAATTACTTTTTCCATTGTTTCCTCCTTTCCCAAAGCATTATTTTTTATCTACAATCAATGAAAGACTACTTTTCTATCGAAATAACTTCTTTTGGAAGGATATATTCTAGCGTTTCTTCCCAAATAACTACTAAAAGTCCATCTTCATTAATATAGTATGCTTGTTCTTCTGATATACTTATTGTTTCTCCCCTCTGATAAGAAATTTCTTGATTGATTGCCTTTACTTCTTCCTTAGAAAGAAAAATAGACAATATGTTATCTCCATCCTTTACTTCAATTCTCCATTCTGACTCTACACCACTTTCTTTTTGCACTGGTAACATGGAAGAAACCGTTCCAAAACTTTCTGTAACACCAAAATCTGCCGCCATATCTGCCTCTATATCTTCTATTTCTTCTGTTATACTATCATAAAGTACAGAAGAATTTATTTCTTTTTCCTTAAGTTCTATTGCAGTATCTTTTGCTAAACCCATTCCATTTGTTGTATTTTCTGCTTCTTCACTAGAATTAACCAGAAATTCACCTAGAAAACTCTTTGGCAAAACTAAAATCAATAACAAGGCAGCTGCTATTGCACTATACGCAGTTACTTTTTTTCGCCTGCTTCGATGATATACTGCTTTTTCCATAGCTTCTTCTATCTGTGCCATACCATGTTTTGGAACTGGAATTTCTTTATATTCTGTTTTTATTTGTTCCCATTCCTCATTATAACTCAAAACAGACGACCTCCTTATATTTCTTCTAAATCTAACTTTAGTTTCTTTAATGTTCGATATAATCTACTTTTTATTGTATTAACACTTTCTTTACATACTACTGCAATTTCTTCTAACTTCATTTCTTCAAAATATCGTAAAATAATGATGGTACGTTCTTCTGGTTTTAATTGCTCTAATGCTTTTCTTAAATCCGTCCTATCTGTCTGTTCCGAATTAGAAGCGATTGGTTCGGTCATAAAATCTACGTTTTCTCTTTTTTGTTTCCGCAAAAAAGAAATTGCTTCATTAATCACAATTCTGCAAATCCATGTTTTTACAAATTCTTCTTTTTTTAATTTTTTCGCATGATAGATTGCTTTATATGCACTTTCTTGAACAATATCTTGTGCGTCTGCTTCATTATGTACATAACTATATGCGATACGATAGAACATTGTATAGTTTTGAGTTAATGCTTCTTTAATTATAATATCTTTATTGTTCAACATCCTATCTCCTTCCCCACATTAATTAGACACACAAATCCCCCAAAAAGTTGCACAAAAAAAAGAAAAAATAGAGGAAAATGTACTCCTCTATTATATACCTTTCCCTATAAAACATCAATGTAACAAAACCCCATATTTTAGCCAAATAGCAAAGCGGATTGCGAATATCCGATTGACGTTTATAACAGTTCAGTTATAGCCCAAAATGATACGGAACTATAACTGAACTGTTGTTATCCTTTACTACTATTTTTTTAAACAATCTACAAATGCTTTAATACATTCTACTGTATTATCGATACCAATAAAGCCACTATTCACTGCCAAATGATAATTATTTACCTTGCCCCATTTTTCACCAGAATGATAATTATAATAATTTGCTCTTCTCTTATCTTTCTTAATAATTTCACTCTCTGCTTTTGCTGGGTCTAAATTATCAATGCGAATGGCACGTTCTATTCTAAAATCCATATCCGCATACACAAAAACATTGATAACATTTTTATATTCCTTTAAAATATAGTCTGCACAATGACCTACAATGACACAAGGCCCTTCTTCTGCTACTTTACGAATAACTTCGGATTGTGCCAAATAGATACGGTCATCTAACGAAAGCTGTGTAAATCCATTTTCTTGATTTCCATATGCACTCATTCCCATAGCAATTGAATACAAAAGACTGTTTGTTGCCTTTGTTTCTGCATTATGAAAAGCGGCTTCTGCATAACCACTTGCTTTTGCTGCTCTCGTAATTAACTCGTTATCATAAAAAGGAACGCCGTACTTTGCTGCCAGCTTTGAACCAATTTCTCTACCACCACTTCCATATTGTCTGCTTATTGTAATAATTTTTCTCATACAGGCCTCATTTCCGCGTTATGTACGCATTTTTTTCATATTGTCATTATATCATGTTTTTGGAAGAAAATAAATTATTTTTTTATAAAAATGCTTCCTAATGTTATCCATGGAATTAAAGGAATTTCTTTCTTTTTTTCTTTACAAATAAATGCTTTAAATATAGCAAGTAATAAACCAAGAAATACTGCTAATAAAGCATTTTCCCAACCTTTCACTAACATCATAGCAGGAATGAGTCGTACATCTGCACCACCAAACACTACTCTTTTCTTATATTTTTTTGCTAATAATGCTACAACGTAATACATCATATACAAAAAAAGAAAACAAATACAGGCAAGTGCCACCGTCACCCACCTGTATTCTCTCTCAAAATATAATCGAAGCACTCCTAGCAAAAACATTGCTATAATCCATCGACCACGTACTCTATGATATTTATAATCCTCTATGGAAGCAACCAAAAGTAAAAAGAAATATAATACTTGAATTATCAACCAACTACTCCCTTCCTACTACTTTTTACTTTCTGTTACTTCTAAATAAATAACCTTATAAACGCCACTATCATCTGTTGTTTCTATCCAAATTTCACAAGAACCTTCTTCGAATGTTCTTATCTTTCCGCTTTCAGAAACGGTAGCAACATTTTTATCCGAAGACCAATAGGTTACTTCTCTATTTTCTGCATTAACTGGTAATACCAATGGTCTTAAAGAGTAACTACGATTTGGTTTCATCGTTAATTCCTCTTCTTCTACTACAATCTCTGTCACTAAATTACTTCTAATTTCATTTACTAAAATATAAACTCCTGGCTCGTATACGACAACTTGATATTCCGTCATTTCCTCATCCATAAACCTGCCATCTAATTTTGCTACAATCGTAGAATTATTTGGTTTATAATAAACTGCAAATTGTTTTGGCACATATCCTTCTGGAACAGTCACTTTCATTCCCATAGGAAATTCCGATACCATCTCATCATCATCATAAGCTAACTGAAATGCAAGAAAATTTTTCGTTGGAATAGCTCTTTTTACAATACGTTCCATTAACTCCATATCTGTTTCTAGTAATTGAAATTTATCTTCTTCTAGTCCCCAACTAACCGCTAATGTTACCTCAGTAGATATTCCGTCTCCAAAAAAACTCTTTGAAATACTACTACTAAAGTCAGAACTAAAACTCTTTACACCATAAACGATTACTTCTGACACAAATTCATCACAATAAACAACAACTGGATTTTCTCCTTCCATCCAAATCGTATCTGCATAAAGACTAAAATCATCTAGAAATTCCGTAGAATCATCATTATAGGTTACTTTTACTTCAATATCATTTTTGTCTACCATTTCACCTACTTCTACTCCCGGTCCAACATAAACTGCATTCATGGAAACAATATATCGCTCTAAACCATAGATTTCTACTATAGTAGAAACGTCACCATAGGTAACTGTAATTTCATTCATTCCTTCTTCTGTTATTACAGATGGACTTAAATTAAAGTTAGAAACTTGTTTCATTGTACCATCATTATACATAACTGTTACTTCCATCTTTGTCTTATCAATGGAATTACCTGCAATAATCGAATCTCCTGTATAATATGCAACCACTTCTTGAACAGCTAATGGTGCTTTGCCATATACATATGCCTCAGTTGTTTTTCCTCCATAAGATACTCTGACAATATTCAGTCCTTCTTTTGGTACCACTGTAGTAGATAATGTAAAATTTTTAACTCTCTTATATGTACCATCATTAAAATAAGCATAAACTTCTAATTTTGCTGTAGGAATTTTGCTTCCTACATAGAGTTCTGTTCCTTTATAGTCTGCTGTAATATAATCAATGGTTTTTCCTTCTACATAAACTATGGTTGTCTTATTCTGATAACTTACCACAATTTCATTTTGACCTGATTTTGTAATTACAGATGGATTAATACTAAACCCTGACTTTACTTCCTCATAATCGGTATAATTGCCATAGGTATCAATAATGTTATATTTTGCCGTCAGATAAATATCTTTTAAATTAACCTTACCACCTATTTCTACGGCTTGACCCATATAAATACCTTCAATACTTTCTAACTGTCGTATTGCTGCTATGGCTTGTTTTGTTCCTATAAAAGCACCAGTGGCTATAACTAAAGCAACGAGCAATACCAGCCATTTTTTTATTGATTTTTCTCTCATAAAACCCTCCATTCTTATATAATTTTTTTGTATTATAACTCTTTCCTTTGTCATTTTTAAGGCAAAATTTCTCTTTAACATCTACTTTTATTTAGTAGCCAATTTCTCTTTTCTTGCATATACTATAGAAATCTTACTATTTTTAGAAAGGATAGCCTATGAAATTTAAAGCATTCCTCTTAACACTAAACCTAAAAGACCTGCTCAAATCCATTGCTTTGCCACTTCTTGTTGGAATTTTGGCTGGATTACTCACTAGAAATTCTATGGAAACTTTTTCTGTTTTAAACAAACCACCTCTTGCACCACCTGCTATCTTATTTCCTATTGTGTGGACAATATTATACATACTCATGGGAATCTCCTTTTATTTCATACAAAACAATTCTAACAAGAAAAACTGCCCTAAAGCAAACAATTTATATTATTATCAACTTATTGTAAATTTTCTATGGCCTATTTTCTTTTTCCGTCTCGAATGGTATTTATTTTCTTTTTTATGGTTATTATTATTGTGGATTCTTGTATTTCTTATGATAAAATGTTTTTCTAAAATTTCTAAATTAGCTGGTTGGTTAAATATTCCGTACCTTTTATGGCTGACTTTTGCTGGATATCTAAATTTCGCCATTTGGTGGTTAAACTAAATTTCGCTACTTGCTCTTAAGGGAGTAGTCTATTTTCCGATTACTCCTTATGAACAAGTAGCGAAGCTGATAAAACTATAAACTACTTACAAAGAATATCTTCCATAGAAACAATAGAATAGGTAATTCTTGCATCCGCAGATTCCCACAAAATAGCGATTCTTCCATCTGGAAGTTCTGTTAAACAAGAATATGCATAAAAAGCAGAATTAAATTGATAAGAATGAGCTAATTTCATGGAATTATCTTCTTCCACCAAAAATACATATACATAACCATTCGCACGATTTCTTTCCCCTGCATTTGGAGTACAAATAATAATCGCATCTTTTCCTTCTATTTTCTTAGAATATAAAATGGAAGAAAGCTGACAGCATTTTGTTTTCGTTGCCTCTGTACTAACTTCTGTCTTTTCTGGATTTCTATAATAATTACCCTGTTCCTCATCATAAATATAATCGGTATAACGTAACTGCTGTAATTCATCACGATAGAAGCAACGAACTGTTCCATCTTCTAATACAACCGATGTACTTTCGGAACTCCAAGTATGAATGGTTGCATTTTCGGTACGCTTCCAATTTCCATTTTCATCCATCCAAATCAAGCAAGCAAATTCTGGCTGATGTGGAGAATGCTGATAAGCAGTAAAAATAAAACGATGATTTTTCTTATCATATGTTCCATTTCCAGGACCAACTAAAAGTGTAGCTTCTTCTTTTTTCTTTAAATTGAGAAGGGTTGGTACAGACCAATTCTGCCCATCCAAAGAAGTAGTCATATACAAATAATTCGTTGGAAATACTTGATATGGAGAATCTGCAAAGAATAAATTACTCTTTACTATATTACCTGCTTCCTCTTGATATGTAACATTAAAGAATAAATCTACTGAATATCCTTCTACTACTGCATTTGTTGCTCTTTCATAAATAGCATAAGAACTCTTCGTTTCATCTGTATATGCTAAATAATATAAATACTCTGCTTCATGTGCTGCTGCTTCAAATTCTCTACTTCCAAATGGAACTGTTACACTATTGATAGAACGAAGCAATAAATTTCCATTCTCATCAAAACCAATTCCACCCACTCTTGGATTATACATACTACTATTTGTAGCATATCCTGCTGGGAATAAATCTGCAATTAAACATACTCTTGTTCCATCTGTAGCAATACCTGGGTCAATAAAACAAGTAGAATTTAAATTTCTCACATCGCCATTGTCGCCTAAATAATTGGCAAACGTATAATTCCAAGTTTCTCCACAGTCTTTTGACCAGCTAACAATAGAATCTAAACCCGCACTATCAGCAACACCGTCCCAACGAGCGTCACAAGAAGCAACTACTGTTCCATCATTTAATGTAACAATACCCGGAATACGGAAATTTTCACTTCCACCCGTACCTGATAAAAAAGGCTGTTGTTTTGTTACACCATCTTTTGGTCTTTCTGTACAAATCATAATAACCTCCATTCTTCTACCATTTTTGGTCATTTTGTAAAAAAAATTTTATCTATGTTGAATTATTATTATATACAAATTTGCTATAAATTACAATATTTTTTAAAGCACTACGAAATTTTTTTAATTTCCTATTGCACATTTTACATTAACGTGTTAAAGTATTATAAATAAAAAAGGAAAGAGAGTTTTATTGTTATGAAAGCATATAAAGATTTGACAAAAGATGAATTACTTACTGTAAAAGCAGCCTTAGAGGAAGAATATAAAACAATGGAAGCAAAAGGACTGAAATTAAACATGGCAAGAGGAAAGCCTGGTTTTTCTCAACTTGCACTTTCTATGCCAATGTTAGATGTTTTTAATAGTTCTTCTGATATGAGAACAATGCTTGGTAATGACACCCGTAACTATGGTGACTTAGATGGTATTGGTGAATGCAGACGATTGATGGCAAATATGATGTCCGTGAAAAAAGACAATGTCGTTGTATGTGGTAATTCTAGTTTAAATATTATGTACGATACCGTTTCTCGTTCCATGACACATGGTGTCAATGGTTCTACTCCTTGGTGTAAATTGGACAAGGTAAAATTCTTATGTCCTGTTCCTGGTTATGATAGACATTTTAAAATTACAGAATATTTTGGTATTGAACTGGTGAATATACCTCTTCTTTCCGATGGTCCAGATATGGATATGGTAGAAAGTTATGTCAACAATGACCCTGCTGTAAAAGGTATTTGGTGTGTGCCAAAGTATTCGAATCCAACTGGTATTTCTTATTCCAATGAAGTAGTAAAGCGTTTTGCTAACTTAAAACCAGCAGCAGAAGATTTCCGTATTTATTGGGATAACGCATATTGTATCCATCATTTATATGATGATATTCAAGATGAAATTTTAAATATTTTAGAGGAATGTGAAAAAGCAGGTAATCCAGATATGGTTTATATTTTTGCTTCTACATCCAAAATCACTTTCCCTGGTTCTGGTGTTTCCGCAATTGCTTCTTCTTTAAAGAATATTGACTTTATTGAAGCACAGATGAGTATTCAGACCATTGGTCATGATAAGATTAACCAGCTAAGACACGCTAGATTTTTTAAAGATATTGACGGCTTAAAGGCTCATATGAAATTACATGCAGATATTCTCCGCCCAAAATTTGAAGCGGTTTTAAATACATTAGAAACAGAACTTACGGGATTAGAAATTGGTAGTTGGGTAAGACCAAGAGGAGGTTACTTTATCTCCTTTGATACACTTCCAGGATGTGCAAAAGCAGTTGTGGCAAAATGTAAAGTGCTTGGTGTTATTTTAACAGGTGCAGGTGCTACGTTCCCTTATGGAAAAGACCCACAGGATTCTAATATCCGTATTGCACCATCGTTCCCTACACCAGAAGAGATGGAATTAGCTTCTCAAGTTTTTGTACTTTGTGTAAAACTTGCAAGTGTAGAAAAATTATTGGCAGAAATGGAATAATATATTATAGTGAATTTAAAGCCTTGAATGTTTCTATCTCTCAGAACACGCTCTCGCTCGTGGCGAAACGTAGCAGTACTAAGCTCGAAAAAACCTCGCTAAGTACTGACGTTTCTTAACGGTTCTGAGTAGATAGAAACATCTAAGGCTTTTGCCATGTTTATGACTTCCGCAAAATAAAAAAGCTATTCTTTTCAAAGTTTTCTACACAATGAAAAATATAAGTTGCGAAGCAATATACATTCAAATTATAAATATCAAAACAATATGTAACTTCCCTTCATCATAATGTGCTTCTATCTGACCACCCATGCGTTCTGTTAAAATCTTTGCAATAGATAATCCAAGTCCTGTAGAGTTACGGTTTGTTTCTACGGTATAAAAACGGTCAAACAATCTGCCTACTGCAACAACATTCAAGTTCTTTGCTGTGTTACTAAACGTAATGCAACCATCTTTATTCATTGTCACAGTCAAATCTCCATCCGAATATTTTATGGCATTACTAATAATATTAGAAAAAATACGATTGAGAGCACTTGCATCTAGTTCACGATAAATGGGTTCTTCTGGCAATTCAATATTTGGTTGTATGTATTTTTCTTGCATAATGGCATAAAAAGACAATAAGCTTTCTTCCAATGTACAAACCACATTGATACGTTCTAGTTTCAACTGCTTAGAAGATGTCACTATGCTATATCGAAATAGTTCTTCCGTGAGATTTTTTAAAACTTCTGTTCTATTCTGAATTTGGAAAATGTAACTTTGAACTGTTTCACTTTTTTCTTCTTTCTCCAATAAGTCAAGATATCCATTGATTGCCGTAAGTGGAGTTCTCAAATCATGGGAAATATTTGTAATTGCTTCTTTCAATTCCAAATCACCTTGCTGATACCGATGTCGTTCTTTCCGTAATAAACGAAGTTCCTTATTAATATTAGAAGCTAACTTTTGCATATAAATATCTCTTGTAGAGATGTCAATAAGAGTATTGGTATCTGTTGTTAATCTATCATGGAATGCTTCTATTATTTCCTGTGTAGATTTCCGCAAAATATAAACCTTTATGGACAATACAAAAATCATGAAAAACTGTATTCCAATGATGATTAATAACAAATGTTCCATAAAAAACTCCTTATCTAATATTCTTTCGTTGAAATATTACAAGTCCTGTTCCTGTACATATAATCACAACAATAATAGAATACCATGGTAGAAAATACATCTGAGGAATATCTTGTAAATTTCCAAACTGAAGCATCTGTCCTACAGGAATGAAATTAAGAATATGCTGATATACTTCACGCTTAACTCCTGTAAGATATCTAGGATTTGGAATAGGGTCACTTTTCACAAATTCTCCAACCTCATTCATTACAAAAGCATTATCAATATACTCACGTGCACTCAGCATAGAAACAATTGTCATTGAAGCAATTAGCATTGCCATTGCCACAAGCATTGCTGTTACTGCACCAATAGAACGACTGTGGATGAGCATGGCTAACATAGTAAAAATAGCCGATAAGGCTATTACTGTCATCAAACTCAAAGCTGTCAAAATCATTAGGGTCTTCACTGGTGTATTCCATGATTTTAGCAAAAATGAACCTGCTCCAAATAATACAACAATATAGATAAGGTGATAAAAAAGTGATACAACAGAGCAAGTAATCAGATTGGAAAAATAAATGGCACTACGAGTATGTCCCACTGTCAACTTATTTCTAATAGTCCCTTCACTAAATTCAGCACCTATAAATAGACTAATAAACACAGATTGAATAACTGCCATATATGTACCACCTACAAACCACAATCCATCTGCTGTTTCCCATACGGTTTCCGATGAAATGTAATAATCATAATAACGTACTCCAACAGCATATAAAGGTAATCCAACCATGACTAACATACAAAGCCAAAAGAGTTTATTTTTCATAATACGAGAAAAATTTGCATAAAGAAGTTTAATCATGATTGCCACCTCCTACTAGAGAAATATAGTAGCTTTCCAGACTTTCCTCTTTTTCTTGCATATACAGTACTTCACAATGTTCCTTTGATAATGCTATCGTCAATTGTGTTACATTAATTTTTGCAAATACATCAACAATCGTTTCAGAAATAATTTTGTATTCCAAATTCATGCTATCTAATACACGAGCTAATACTTTTGTATTCGTTACTTCCATACGGACACATTTACGACAAGCACTATCTAATTGTTCAGCACTTAATTCTTTTACCATGCGTCCGTTATCAATAATACCATAATGTGTGGCAAGACGAGAAAGCTCATCCAAAATATGACTAGAAATCAACACCGTAATTTGTTTCTCTCGATTTAATTTCAAAATTAACTCTCTCATTTCTACAATACCTTGAGGGTCAAGTCCATTGATAGGTTCATCAAGCACGAGAAAATCTGGGTCACCTGCCAATGCGATTGCAATACCTAATCTCTGCCTCATACCAAGAGAAAAATTCTTTGCTTTTTTCTTTCCTGTATGTTCAAGTCCTACTAATTTCAGTAATTCAGAAATCCCCTCATAAGATGGTAAACCAAGAATTAAATACTGTTGTTTCAAATTTTCTTCGGCTGTCATATCCATATAAATAGAAGGTGTTTCTACTACCGCACCCATACGCCTACGAGCTTTCACAATATCCTTGCTATCATTAGGAATTGCATACAACGTAAAATGACCAGAAGTTGGCTCTTGTAACCCACAAATTAAACGAATCAATGTTGTCTTACCTGAACCATTTTTTCCTACAAAGCCATAAATCGAGCCTTTCGGAACATTCATCGTAAGTCCATGTAATGCCTGAAAATTTTTATACTTTTTTGTTAAATGATTTGTTTGTAAAATATAATTCATAGTTGTTACCTCCTTTAATGACTTCATTATACAAAATAAAAGTCAAAAAAGTGGTCAAGAAAAACGTCAAGATTTCGTCAAGATTTTTATTCTGCCAATTTAAATCCAATCCCCCATATCGTTTCAATGTAATCTACATCATTCACTTCCTGTAATTTTTTACGCAAGTTACTAATATGCTGTTTTAATGAACGCTCCGTACAATCAGGAGTATCCATACTGATACGGTCTAATAGTATACTTTTAGCAATTACTTGTTTTGGATGTTCCATCAATAGTTTTAAAATAGCATATTCTGTTCTTGTTAATTTTACTTCTTTCCCTTGAACAGTTAATATAAACGACATTGTATCTAAACTTAAATCACCTACAGTAAACATTGTATTATTTATCTGTTCTGCTTTTCGAAGTTGAACAGTAATACGAGCTAATAACTCTTTCGTATCAAAAGGTTTTGTCATATAATCCACTGCACCACGAAGCAAAAGATTTACTTTATCTTGTACATCTACTTTTGCACTAAGAATAATCACAGGAATATTTTTAATGTACGACAAAACTTCTTCTCCAGATAGACCAGGCAACATTAAATCTAACAAAACTAAATTCGGTTTCTTTTGAGAAAGAAGATATAACGCCTCCGTGCCCGAATAGGCACGGAGAACTTCATATCCTTCTTGTGTCAGCACTTTTGTCAACATATCTCCAATAGAAATATCATCTTCTATAACTGCGATTGTTTTTTTCATACATTTCCTCGCATTCTTTTAAAGCTCATCTAATGTTTTTTCATAAGCTGGATAAAATTCTTCAAAAAATACTTGTACTTCTTCTAATTGCATCTTTTGAATGGATTCTAATGTGGCTTTCTTTGCATTTACAAATTCTGTATTCCCTGCTTTTTCTTCTTCCACGCATTTTAATAATGCGGAAATTTTATCTGCTGCCTTGACAAGCTTCCAAAGATATTCATCTTCTTTCTCTGGGAAAAATACGCTTTGATATTCTTTACGGATATCTTCTGGTAACATCATAAGCAAATTGTTAGCTGCAACATCTTCGATTTCTTTAAAAGCACTTTGAATATCTTCATTATAATATTTAATTGGTGTTGGCATATCCCCTGTAATAATTTCCGTACTATCATGATAAAGAGCAATTAACGCTGCTTTTTCTACATTTAAATCTTTTCCAAAACGAGTTTTTCCAATCACACTAAGTAAATGTGCCACCATTGCTACTTCTAAGGAATGTTCACTAATATTTTCTCTTGTTGCGTTTCTCATCAGCGCCCAGCGTTTAATATACTTCATACGAGACATCATTGCACCAAAGCTATACACTTGTTTTGTTTCTTTTTCCATCATTTTCTCCTATCTGTTACTTATTCAAATATTTCTTTACATATTGACCTGTATACGATTGTGGCATCTGTGCGACTTCTTCTGGTGTTCCTTTTGCAATTACTATACCTCCACGGTCACCGCCTTCTGGTCCAATATCAATTAAATAATCTGCAGTTTTAATGACATCTAAATTATGTTCAATAACCAGTACTGTATTTCCTGCATCTACTAATCGTTGCAAAATATCAATCAATTTTCTTACATCTTCAAAATGTAGTCCTGTTGTTGGTTCATCTAAAATATAAATCGTTTTCCCTGTACTGCGTCTAGAAAGTTCGGTTGCTAATTTAATACGTTGTGCTTCTCCACCCGACAATGTTGTAGAAGAATGTCCTAATTTCAAATAAGATAAACCAACATCATTTAATGTTTCTATTTTTCTGCGAATCGTTGGAACATTTTCAAAAAAATGAACTGCTTCTTCAATTGTCATGTCTAATACATCAAAAATGGACTTTCCTTTATATTTTACTTCTAATGTTTCCCTATTATAACGCTTTCCACCACATACTTCACAAGGGACATAAACATCTGGTAAAAAGTTCAT